>PWXJ01000246.1 GCA_003561965.1 PVC group bacterium | reverse complement strand
GGGTCGAGGAGAAGTACGGCTTCAACCGGACCACCCCGAAGACCTTTATCCTCGATATCCTCAAGGGCTGGGCGCTGGCGGCCCTGATCGGTTCCGCCGTCCTGGCGGTGGTGATCCGGCTCTTCTCCCTCTACGGACCCTCCGCCTGGCTGATCTGCTGGGGGGCGGTCAGCCTCTTCCAGCTCTTTTTGCTCTTTATCGCCCCGGTGACGATTATGCCCCTCTTCAACCGCTTCACCCCCCTGGAGGAGGGAGATCTCCGGAAGAGGATCGAGCACTACCTGGAGGAACAGGACTTCGCCGTCCGGGGGGTCTTCAAGATGGACGCCTCCCGACGGTCGGGCAAGTCCAACGCCTTCTTCACCGGTTTCGGGAGGTGGCGGCGGATCGTCCTCTACGACACCCTGCTCGAGAATCATCCCCCCGGGGAGATCCTGGCCGTGATCGCCCACGAGACCGCCCACTACCGGCTGAAGCACATCCCGAAGAACGTCGCCGTCTCGCTGCTCTCCACCGGGCTGATGTTCTTCATCCTCTCCCTCTTCATCGAAAACCGGGGGCTCTTCGACGCCTTCGGGGTGGAGGAGCTCTCGATCTACGCCGGGATCTTCTTCTTCGGCTTTCTCTACGGCCCGATCGACCTCGCCCTCTCCCTGCTCGGGAATTACCTCTCCCGGAAGTTCGAGTACCAGGCCGACCGTTTCGCCGCCCGGACGGGCCAAGGTCCGGAGCCGATGATCGCCGCCCTGAAAAAACTCTCGGTGGACAACCTCTCCCCCCTCACCCCCCACCCGCTCAAGGTCTTCTTCAGCTACAGCCACCCTCCGGTCCTGGAGAGGATCCGGAGTCTGCGGGCGGCGGGACCCCGATCCCGGTCAGCGTCTCCCTGAGCTCCTCGACCCGGAAGGGCTTGCCCAGGGCGGCGGCAAAGCCGTGCTCCCGGAACTCTTCCATCAGCGGGTCGGCGGTGTAACCGCTGCAGAGGACCGCCTTCACCCCGGGGTCGATCTCCCGCAGCCGGTACAGGGTCTCGGCGCCGGACCGGTCCCCGGGGACGAGCAGGTCGAGGAGGACGGCGTCAAAGGGGCGGCCGGCCTCCAGCTCCTGCCGGTAGAGTTCGACCGCCGGGCCGCCGTCGGAAACGGCGGCCGTTTCGTAGCCCAGATCGTTGAGAATCCTGGCGGTCAGCTTCCGAAAATTTTCATCGTCGTCCATCAGGAGCAGTCGGCTCCTTCCGGCCGGGGCGGCGGTCTCCCCCCGCACCGGGAGATAGACGGTGAAGGTGGTCCCCTTCCCGGGAGAGGTATCGACCTGGATGAACCCGCCGTCGCGCTCGACAATACCGTAGATCACGGCCATCCCCAGGCCGGAATTGATCGCCGTTTCCTTGGTGGAGAAGAAGGGTTCGAAGAGACGGGCTTTCTCGGCGGGGGACATCCCCCGGCCGGTGTCGGCCACGGACAGGGCGACGTAGGGGCCGGGCTGTTTCCCGATCATCCGGGCCACCGGGGTGCTGCCGAGTTCGACGGGACGGGCGGCGATCGAGATCTTCCCCTCCCCGGTGATCGCGTCCCGGGCGTTGAGGACCAGGTTGATGATCACCTGCTCCAGATCCCCCCGGTCGCCCGAGACTTCCCTCAGCCCCGGTTCGAGATCGAGGTTCAGCCGGATCCGCCTCCCGCAGACCCTCCGGAGCATCGGGGCCAGATCCTCGCAAAGGCGGTGGAGGTCGACCGGCCCGGTCCGGGAGGGCTCCCGGCGGCCGATGGCGAAGAGCTTTCTCACCAAAGTTCCGGCCCCGGCCACGGCCCGGTCAAGTCCGGCGATATCCTTCCGCAGCGGGTCCTCCTCCCGGATCTGCTCCCTGATCACCTCGACGTAGCCCCGGATGGCGTTGAGGAGGTTGCCGAAATCGTGGGCCAGCCCCCCGGCCAGGGCCGCCGCCATCTCCATCTTCTGGGCCTGGCGGATCTGTTCCTCGAACTCACCCCGCTCCTTGATGATCCGTTCCCGTTTCCGGATCTCCCGCTTCAGGCCGGCGTTGACCGACCTCAGCTTCCGGGTCCTCCCAAGTATCCGCCGCTTCAGCCTTTCCCGGGCCGACCGGTAGGAAGCTTCGAAGGCCCGGGAGGAGCGGTCGAGATCGACGCAGAAGAGAAAAGTCTCATCCCCGACCGGGACCGCGATGTGGGTGGAATAGACCGGAACCGGTTGGCCCGCCTTGTTCTTCAGGACCAGTTCGCCGGGCGGGTAGAATTCCCTGAACTCCCTGACGGCCCGGCCCCGTTTCAGGGATTTCCGGAACTCCGGCCGCAGCTTGTCCGGAATGATCAGGTCGCCGAGGTTCCTGCCCAGGGCCTCGGCCGCGGTGTAGCCGTAGACCTTTTCGCTGTCCCGGTTCCAGTAGAATACCGTCCCGTCGGTCCGGTAGCCCTGGATCGCCACCCGGAGCTCGAGCCCGTTCTCAATATCCAACATCTCCCCCATAACCCACCATATAAATAGTTGACAATATCCGGCCCGGGGCAATCGCTGCCCGGGGTCGGATTATAATCGGAAAAGGGGAATGGACGCAAGCTAATTGCCCGAATTATTTCCCCCGGACCCGGGCGGGAATCTCATCATTCCGGGACGGATACCGGGACGGCGGGCCGTTTGAGATGCAAAATCTCTATAGTATTTATGAGAACCGGACGGGCAGCGCGGCGATAGAGGTTTGGACCAGGCTCTCACCCGGGGCGAGGGCGTGCCCCGGGCGGTCTTCCGAATTAACCCTCCGGCGGGACAAGCCC
>PWXJ01000282.1 GCA_003561965.1 PVC group bacterium | reverse complement strand
GGGAGAGTTCCTTCCCCGCCCTGAAACAGGCGGTGATTTACGGCAGCGTGATGGCCTCCTTCAACGTGGAAGATTTCAGCCTGGAACGCTTGAAAAGGATCAGGCCCGATGATATAAAGGACCGTTACCGGAGGTTCCAGGCCCTGTCCGGATTTTAAATCGTTCGCGGGTGTAGCTCAATGGCAGAGCTCCAGCTTCCCAAGCTGGCTACGAGGGTTCGATTCCCTTCACCCGCTTGGCGGCGGCGGTAGCACAGGCGGCTCGCCTGTGCATTGCCAGGGGGGCCAGGCTTGCCGCACAGGCCGGCGGCCTGTGCCACCAATTGGAGCATTGCCAGGTGGGCCAGGCTTGCCGCACAGGCCAGCGGCCTGTGCCACCGATGGGCGGTAGCACAGGCGGCTCGGGTAGCACAGGCGGCCCGCCTGTGCATTGCCAGGTGGGCCAGGCTTGCCGCACAGGCCAGCGGCCTGTGCCACCAATTGAAACATTGCCAGGGGGCCAGGCTTGCCGCACAGGCCAGCGGCCTGTGCCACCAATTGAAACATTGCCAGGGGGGCCAGGCTTGCCGCACAGGCCAGCGGCCTGTGCCACCATGAAAAAAATGACCAAAAAACTCTTATGGGCGCCCTGGCGGATGGGTTATATTAACGGGGAGAAGGAAGACGGGTGTCTCTTCTGCCGCAAGGGCGCCGGGAAGGACGATCTCGCCGACCACGTGGTGGCCCGGGGCGAGAGGTGTTTCGTGCTCCTCAACCTCTTCCCCTACAACAGCGGCCACCTGATGGTCGCGCCTTACCGGCACACCGGTAAACTGGAGGATCTGGAACCCGGAGAACTGGCCGAACTGATGGACCTGGTCCGGGGGTCGGTCGGGGTGTTGAAGGACCGCCTGGCCCCGGAAGGTTTCAATGTCGGTTTCAACCTCGGCAAGTCCGCCGGGGCGGGGATTGTCGATCATCTCCATCTGCATATAGTACCCCGGTGGACCGGGGACACCAACTTTATGCCCGTGCTCTCCGATACCCGGGTGGTCCCCCAGGCGCTGGAAGACACCGCCCGGATCATCCGGGAAGCGTTTCCCCGGACCGGGCGGAAACCCGAAGGTAATAAAGCAACGGAAGGACAGCCTTTTACCAAGGAGAGTTGATATGAGCCGGAAGAGGTTATTCTCCAGAATCAACCCCATTATCCCCGCGGCCGCCCTGGCCGTCGGTATCTGCCTGCTGATTCTCCCCGCCCCGGCGGGGGCCGCCGGGGAAGGTTCCGGGCCGATCGCCCGGACCCGGGCCATCGGCGAACCCGGCCGGGTGGATGATTTCCTTTCCGACGTGGTCCCCGACTGGCCGGGCTGGAGCCGCCGCTACTGGACCGACAAGGAACTCTGGGGAAACCAGGGCTACATCATCGGCGGTCCCCGGGCCCGGATGCTGGAAGAGGAGCCGGTCGAGATCGGACTGGTCGATGAGCTCGACGCCCTGATCGAGTTCCCGCCGGCCCCCGAACCGCCGCTGGAGAAGGTCGATCTCGATATCGCCGCCGAGCGGCCAGGTACCCACCGGGTGGTCAGGGGGGAAAGCCTCTGGCGGATCGCCGGGTACGACCATATCTACGGCAATCCCCTCCAGTGGCCGATCATCTACCAGGCCAACACCGACCGGATCAAGAACCCGGACCTGATCTTCCCGGGCCAGACGTTTGTCATCCCCCGGGACTGACCCGCCAGCCGGCCGCCGCCCGGCCCGGCCGACCCCGGGCCGGGAGAAGTCCCGGGCCGGAAGAAAAATTCAGCCGGGCCGGACTGAAAAACAACGTGAAGGCCACCCTGAATTTCCCTTCCCCGGAACTGGTCCGGGACCTCTTCGTCCGGGAGGAGAAAAACCTCCGCCTGCTCGAGGAGTCCTTCGGCGTGAGGGCGACGGCCCGGGACAACTTCATCCGGCTCTCCGGTCCCGCCCCGGCGGTCGAGGAGACCGGGAAGCTGCTCCGGGACCTCTCCCGGATCCTGGAGTCCGGGGAGGATCTCACCGAGGCCGAGTTCCGGCGCCTGGTCGGGATCTACTCCGGCGAGGACCCCGCCTCGATCGAAAGCCTCTACGGGGAGAAGATCGAGGTTGCCTCCCGCCGGGGGTTTGTCCGGCCCCGGACCGCCAACCAGAAGAAGTACGTCGAGGCGATCGCCGGCCACGACGTCACTTTCGCCATCGGGCCGGCCGGGACCGGGAAGACCTACCTGGCGATGGCCCTGGCGGTCTCGGCCCTCCTCAACGGGGAGGTCAAGCGGCTGATCCTGACCCGGCCCGCCCTGGAAGCCGGGGAGAAACTGGGTTTCCTCCCCGGGGACCTCTACCAGAAGATCAGTCCCTACCTCCGCCCCCTCTACGACGCCCTCTACGATATGATGGACGCCGAGCGAATCCGGAAGTACGAAGAGGACGGGGTGATCGAGGTGGCCCCGCTGGCCTTTATGCGGGGCCGGACCCTGAACAGCGCCTTCATCATCCTCGACGAGGCCCAGAACACCACCCCGGAACAGATGAAGATGTTCCTGACCCGGCTCGGCTTCAACTCCCGGGCGGTGATCACCGGCGACGTCACCCAGGTCGACCTCCCTTCCCGGCAGGTTTCGGGGCTGGAGTCGGCCCGGAAGGTCCTGGGGGAGGTTCCCGAGATCCCGTTTATCCACCTGACCCGGAAAGACGTGATCCGCCACCCCCTGGTCCGGAAGATCGTCCAGGCCTATGAGCGGTCGGAGCGAAAGGACCGGTTATGATCGGGATTCTCCGGAAAAACCTGTTTTCCG
>PWXJ01000010.1 GCA_003561965.1 PVC group bacterium | reverse complement strand
TTTCTCTGTTGGTTAGACAACGATTGTTCATTCGCGAGGAATTTGTTGTTCTCCATTCGCCATTCTCAGTTCCGTAAACACTATCCTGTTGATCCTGTTATCCTGTCTAAAAAATCATTCTATAAATCCCGTCAGATAGGTTAGAGACGTTGGTCGAGAAATTCGAAAATTACGTCGACGCCTTCATCCGTTACCTCCGCCTGGAGCGGGACGCCTCCCCCCACCCCCTCCGGAACTACCGCTCGGACCTGGTCCAGTTTCATAAATTCCTGGAGTCGATGCCCTCGGCCGCCCCGTCCCGGTTGAAGAAGATCGACCGGATTACCATCCGGGGTTATATGGCCGCGCTCCAGGAGCGGGGTATCGGCAAGCGCTCCCTCTCGAGGAAGATCTCCGCCCTCCGCTCCTTCTTCCGGTTTCTCCGCCGGGAGGGCGTCCTTGACGACAACCCCGCCCGGCAGGTCTGGCTTCCCCGCCAGGAGAAGCGGCTGCCCTCGTTCCTGGAACCGGGGGAGATCCGGTCGCTCCTGGAGGCCCCCGACCCCTCGACCCTCCTCGGGCTGCGGGACCGGGCGATCCTCGAGACCCTCTACAGCACCGGGATCCGGGTCGGGGCCCTGGTCGGGATGAACCGGGGCGACGTCGACCTGATCGGCGACCTGGCCCGGGTCCGGGAGAAGGGGAAGAAGGAGCGGCTCTGCCCGCTGGGAGGTTACGCCGTCCGGGCCCTGTCCGACTACCTGAAGGCGTTCCCTGAAACCGGCGCCTCCGACCCCCTATTCGTCAACCGGTCCCGGCGGCGCCTGACCGCCGCCTCGGTCCGGAAACTGCTGGCCAAGTACATCCGGCGGGCGGCGATCGGGAAAAAGGTCACCCCCCACGCCCTGCGGCACTCCTTCGCCACCCACCTCCTCAACGCCGGGGCCGACCTCCGATCGGTCCAGGAACTCCTCGGCCACGAATCACTCTCCACCACCCAGATATACACCCACGTCTCCCGGGAACGACTGAAGAAGGTCTATGACCGGACCCACCCCCGGGCTTGAAGTAAGTGAAATGTAACAACCCGGTCCGAAGCGTCCGACAAACACCAGGGAGGAAAAGAGATGAAGATGAAGTCCGCGATAATCCTGGCGGCGGCGATCCTCTGCGCGGCCGCCTGCGGCGGTAACGAACACGACGAATTCCGCCGGGCCCTCCGGCACCAGTACCTGATGATGGAGGAGTTCACGGCCGCGGTCAATCAGGCCGGGACTCCGGAAGAGATCGTCGCCGCCCTGGAAGAGTTCCGGCGGGAAGCGGTCGCCGGCCGGGAGTGGATGGTCCGGCTGACCACGGAACATCCCGCCCTGGCCGACCTGGAGAAAACCGCTCTCCCCGAAGAAGTGCGGGCGGAACTGGTCCGGATCGAAGAAGCGACCCCCCGCTTCGTGGAAGCTATGCTCCGGGTCGAGAGGGAGTTCGGCGAAGAGCCGGCGGTCCGCCGGGCCCTCGATGAGCTGGGTCCGGCGCTCTCTACTCCTGACCGGTAGTTTGGTCGGGGTCCTCGAGTTTTCTCTCTTCAACCGCCGCCAGCCGCTGCCGCTCGCTGGAGAAGATGACGTAGACGGAGGGCATCACCAGCAGGGCCAGCACCCCCCCGCCGATCATCCCCCCGATCGAGACGATCGCCATCGGGGCCCGGAAACCGCCTCCCCAGCCGATCCCCAGGGCCAGGGGGATCATCGCCACCGAGGTGGTGATGTTGGCCATCAGGATCGGCCGGAGCCGGACGGCACAGGCGGAGACCACCGCGTCTTCTATCGACTTTCCCTGCCGCCGGAGCAGGTTGGTGTAGTCGACGATCACGATCGTGTTGTTGATCACCAGCCCGACCAGCATCACCATCGCCATCAGGGAGAAGATGTTCAGGGTGGTCCCGGTCAGCAGCAGGGTGATGAAGACCGCGGCCATCGCCAGGGGCAGCGAGAGCATAATCATCAACGGGTAGCGGTAGGACTCCAGGATGCCGGAAAGCATCAGGAAGGTCAGGACGATCGCCAGGCCGAGGGCGAGGAAGATCTCGGCGAACTCCTCCCCCATCCGCTCGATCTCCCCGCCGAAGTGGTAGGAGTAGCCTTCGGGAAAATCGACCTCGGTCTCCAGCAGCCGCTCCAGCCTCCCGGCCACCTCCCCGCTGGAGGCGTCGATCACGTTGGCCGAGACGGTGATCATCCGCTCCCGGTCCTTCCGGGTGATGGTGGTCGGGCCGTCGCGGGTCTCGATCCGGGCCAGGGCGGCCAGGGAGATCGGGTCGCCGTGGCGGTCGATGACCGAGACCCGCTCGACCTGCTCCCGGAAGCTCCGGTCCTTCTCGTCGAACTTGACCCGGATGTCGAACTCGTCGCCTCCCTCCCGGAAGGTGGAGGAGGTGTCCCCGGTCAGGGCGTCTCTCAGGGCGGTGGCGATCGCGGCTATGTTGACCCCGTGTTCGGCGGCCCGGGTCCGGTCGGGGGTGATCCAGATCTCCGGCTTCCCGGTCCGCCAGTCGGATTCGACGTCGGCCGCCCCCGGGACCGAGCGGGCCAGGGGGACGATCTCCTCGGCCAGCCGGTTGAGGACCTCGATCTCCTCGCCCCGGATCTCGAGCTGGATCGGCTTCTCCCCCCCGCCCCCTCCCTGCTGGGTCTCGAGGAGGGTGAAGGTGGCCCCGGGGATGGCGGCCAGGTCCGGCCGGATCGAGTTCATCACCTCGGCGGTCGAACGCTCCCTCCGGTCCTGGTCGACCAGCCCGACGTTGACCTCGGCCAGGTTGACGCCCTCGT
>PWXJ01000181.1 GCA_003561965.1 PVC group bacterium | reverse complement strand
CGGTGACGGTGGTGGCGAACCCGTCGGGACCCGAGTATTCTACGGTGAGGTCGAAGACGACGGTGTCGTTACCGGTGACGATATCGTCGGAGACCGACTTGGAGATGGTCAGCGAGGGCATCCCGGTCATCGAGACCGGGTAGATGGCGACCGGGGGGGCGTAGGGGGTGCCGCACTGGTCCTGGTATTCCGGGCGCCAGAGGGTGTTCTGGGAGGAAGGATTCGGGGGACAGGAAGAATCCGGCCAGTTGATATCGAAGGAGAAGTAGACGGTGTCGTTGGCGGGTACCGTCCCCACGGTGAAGGTGCCGCCGGAATACCCGGCCCCGGCGAGGTTGGAGATCTCGTAGCCGGTGGCGTCGAGGGTGGTGACCAGGTCCAGTTCGTAGGCGTCGCCGTCGCCGGTGTTGTCGACCTCCACGTTAATGGTGCGGCCGGCGCAGTAGTCGATCCCGGCCATTGCCGGGGCGGCGAGGCTGAAGCCGATGAACGGGGCGGCCAGCTGGTAGTCGATGGTGGCCTTGGCCGTGCCCACGGGCGTTGCCTCGGCGGTATCGGTGCAGACGGAGTCGGGGACCGAGATTAGCCCGGCGCAGCCGAAGGAGGCGTCGGCCCGGTTGACCAGCTCGTCGCATTCCATCACCTCGGCGGTCAGGGTGATGAAGTAAGCCGTGTCCGGCTCCATCTCGGCCAGCTCGGGGATGGAGGCGGGGGTCCAGTAATAGGTGTTCCCAGCGCTAAACGTGGGGGGAGGGACGGCGTCGAGGAAGTCGAGGCCGAATTCCAGGGTGTCCCGGACCTCGACGTTCTTGATCGAGCCCAGGCCGCTGCTCTCGACCTTGATCGTGAAGGTGACCCAGTCGCCGATGGTGGCTTCCTGGACCGGCGGCGACTTGGTGATGTTGATGTCGCCCGGCCGGACGGTGACGAAGAGGGAGTCGGTGTCGCTCTGGGGGTTGAACTCGGGGGATTCGTACTCGACCAGGAGGTCGTTCTGCCCGCTGTTGCCGAGGCAGCCGACTTCCAGGTTAAAGACGATATCCAGGCTCTCCCCCGGGGCCAGGGTGACGGTATCGGGATCGAAGAGGAAGTCGAGGTTCCAGACCAGGTCGTCGCCGACGATATCCGGGTTGGCGGCCGGCCCGGAGAGAACTCCCTGCGGCGTGGTGATCTCGGCGGACCCGTCCTGGAAGAAGAAATCGTCCGGGGGGATGGTATTGGTGACAACCAGGGAGGAAGCGGTATCGGCGGCCCAGGCCGGGTTCTCGATCGAGATGGAGTAGGTATGCGCCTCGCAGCGGTCGGAGTCTTCAGCGCCGTTCAGGGAGAGGTCAAGCGCAAAGGCGGGAAGAGAGGCGAGGAGCAATAGACAGAGCGGCACCGCGGCCCGGGACAGGATTTTTCTCATCAAGCATCCTCCGGATTGTGATCTGACAGGTAGTGAGTCAAGGAGCCAATTTATCATTAAATTTATTCCGTGTCAAAAAAAAAAAAAACGATCGCGAGGAATAATCTGGAGATAAATCTATCTGACCCAAAGAATTCGTGCTGGAAATTAATCGATTCGCCGGTGACGGGAAAAATTCAATTTGGATATTATGATTGACATATCGGGGAAAGCGCTTTGCCGGGTTTGTCCGGCGGAGACCGCGGCAGCAAGGCTATATCGTAAGCAAAAACCGTGCCAGTAGATTCCCCTCAAGGGCTAAGTTCGGGATGTCGATTTTTAGGGAAAATCCTGCCAATTGCCGGGAAATTAATGCCTCCCGGCGGGCGGTGATGGAAAAACAGGTTGCCGGAACCGGGGGGCCTGACATAAGATGGAAAAAATTTGCTTTCCTGACACTTTCGCAATGCCCAAGACGACGAAAATCCTGGCGATCGACGACGACCGGGTCAGCCTGAAACTGATCGAGAATTTTTTCGCCCAATCCCCCTTCCGGGTCATCCCGGTCGAAGACCCGGAAGAAGGCCTCGTCCTCCTCCGGGAAGACGACTTCAGCCTGGTCATCTCCGACATCCGGATGCCGGGGAAGGACGGGTTCGCCATCCTCAAGGAGGCGACCCTCAACCACCCCGGGCTTCCGGTGATTATGATCACCGCTATGGGCTCGATCTCCGACGCCGTCCGGGCGATCCAGGAGGGGGCCTACGACTACCTGACCAAGCCGATCGACCGCCGGGACCTGCTCCTCAAGGCCCGGCGGGCGGTCGACCACTACCGCCTCTGGCTCTCCAATCAGGGGCTGCGGCGGGAACTGAGCGTCCTCTACGGGCTGGAGAACATCGTCGGCCGTTCCAAAGCGATGGCGGAGGTATACGCCCGGGTGGCCAGGGCCGCCCCCACCGGGGCCACCGTCCTGATCACCGGAGAGAGCGGGACCGGAAAGGAACTGCTGGCCCGGGCCATCCATCACAACAGCCCCCGGAAGGACCGGCCCTTCGTCCCGGTGGACTGCGCCGCCATCCCCCGGACTCTGATCGAGAGCGAACTCTTCGGCCACGTCAAGGGTGCCTTCACCGGGGCCTACCAGGACCGGGCGGGAGCGCTGGAGGCGGTCGAGGACGGAACCCTCTTCTTCGACGAGATCGGGGACCTGGACATCGACCTCCAGGGCTCGCTGCTCCGGGCGCTCCAGGAGCGGGTCTTCAAGCGGGTCGGCGAAAACAAGACCCGACCGCTCGCGGCCCGTTTCCTCTTCGGCACCCACTCCGACCTCGAGGAAGCGGTGAAAGCCGGAAAGTTCCGGGAAGACCTCTACTACCGGATCTCGGTGATCCCGATCCACCTCCCCCCGCTCCGG
>PWXJ01000215.1 GCA_003561965.1 PVC group bacterium | reverse complement strand
GGACCGCCTCTTCCGGGGGGAGCCGGTGAACCTCGAGGTCGCCGGGGGATGACTGGGAGAGGTGCCAGTTGTGACAGTGGCGGCAGGCGAAGTTGCAGCCCACCGTCCCCAGGCAGAGGATCTCGGTCCCCGGGAGGAAGTGGAGCTGGGGCTCCTTCTCCACCGGGTCGATGTGGACCGCCGAGGGCCGGCCGTAGACCAGGGAGTAGAGCTTCCCCCCGCGGTTCTTCCGGACCCGGCAGTATCCGGTCTTTCCCTCGGGGATCAGGCAGTTGCGGAAACAGAGCCGGCACCGGACCCGGTCGCCGGAGAGCTGTTCGTAGAACATCGCCTCGAACCCCTCCTCCGGACCGTCGGGGGTGGCCCCGGTTAGTCCCTCAACCGCCTCCGGACGGGGACCGGGGCGGGAGAGGGCCAGGACCAGCCCGGCGGCCGCCGCGGCGGCGGCCAGGGAGAGGATAACGGTCCTGGCGGGTCTTTTACTCATAAGGCGGTTCCCGATACGAGGAAAGGTTAATCAGTTAGACGCCCCGGCGGCCCGATCGGTTCAGCCGGCGGGAGGCCGGGATTCTTCCAGGCCGGCCCGGTAAATTTCACTCTTCGGACGGCCCCGGAGGCCGGCCACCAGCTTGATCGCCTCCATCCGGGAGATTCCCAGTTCGCGGATCGCCCTTTCGATCTGGTCCGCCGGGGTGATGCCGCTCCAGTCGGGGGGCCCGGACCGGCCGGCCAGGAGGAGGACGATCTCGCCCCTGATCTTTCCCTTCTTTCGGAGCTGCCGGGAGACTTCGGCCGCCGGCCCCCGGAGGAACTCCTCGTGGATCTTGGTCAGCTCCCGGGCCACTGCCACCGGGCGGTCCCCGAAGATCTGCCCGACCTCCTTGAGGGTCGCCAGGATTCTCCGGGGCGACTCGTAGAAGATCAGCGTCCGTTCCTCTTCCCGCAGGGAATAGAGCTTCTTCCGCCGGGCGGCGGGGGAAGAGGGCAGGAAGCCCTCGAAAGCGAACCGGTCGGTGGGGAGACCGGAGGCGGCCAGGGCGGCGATCGCCGCCGAAGGGCCGGGGACCGGCACCACCGGGACCCCGGCTTCCCGGGCGGCCGCCACCAGCCGGTAACCGGGGTCGGAGATCCCCGGCGTCCCGGCCTCGGAGACCAGGGCCACCGACCGGCCGGCGGCCAGCTCCGCGATCAGTTCCGGCGTCTTCGACTTCTCGACCGCGTCATAATAACTGACCACCGGGGTCTTGATCTCGTAGCGGTCGAGCAGTTTCCTCGCCGTCCGGGTATCCTCGGCGGCGATCAGGTCGACTTCCTTGAGCACCCGGACCGCCCGAAAAGTAATATCCTCCAGATTCCCGATCGGGGTTGCTACCAGGTAGAGCATCATCGGATCAGTATTGTGCTTGGTTCTGCTGTCCGTTGATGTTACACTTCATACGCGGACATTAACAATGATTTCCGGGGAGGATAAGAAAATACTATGACTGCTGAAACAGAACAAACTGTTTTGCACCCGATTACCATTTCCGGAACAATGGTTATCTTGCCGGTTGACGAATACAATGAGTTACTCGTCGAGGCAGGTTATCGAGAGGTTCCTGAACTGGAAAAAGAAGTCGCCGAGGCTGAAAGCCGTTACCGCAAAGGGAAATCCATACCCTGGGATCAGTTTAAAAGTGACATCTCGGAAATATAAAATCTTTATTGACCCGGTCGCCGGAAGAAATTTAAAACGACTGAAAATATCACAACCCGCTCGCTACCCTGAAGTCGAGCAATCGATTGAGTCTCTATCCCTCAATCCCTTCCAGGGAAAACGACTGAAAGGAAGACTCAAGCAATGTTTTTCCCTCCGGATCGGCAATTTCCGGGTGATCTATAAGATTTATCCTGAAGAAGCATCGTTAAACATAATCCGCGTGGGCGATCGTAAGGACATCTACCGGTTTTAAACCCCTCGTCGGCATTCACCATTCCCCGAATGCCGGATACCTTTTATTCCCGCCGGACGCCGGGCGGGAATGCCGCTTACCACTGGTGGATTTTGCAGATGGGTTGGTTTTTTACCCGGATCTGGAAGACGGGGGGGTGGTCGGGGAGGAGGAGGGGATCGAGGTCCCTGATGATATAAAGGCTGTAATCGTAATGCTCCGGGGGGAGACGGGCGGACTCGGGGCCGAGGACGGTGATGTCGGGACGGAGATACCAGCGGGGGACCTGTTCGGCGACCAGGGCGAGGACCACCGAACCTTCCGGGGCGTTCCGGTTCAGCCAGCGGCAGGCCGCCTTGTAGGCGTTTCCCCAGTTCTCCAGCGGGAAACTGCCGTAGGCGCCCCGGGGGCCCCCGACCAGTTTGTTGTAATAGACGGTGTAGTAGGGGTGGTAGGAATAAGTGGAGATCACCAGCAGCAGAAAGAGGATGGCGGCCGCGGCCCGGGCCGGGTAGGTCAGGACCCCCCTTAACCGCGAGAGGATGAAGTCCAGCCCCACCCCGGCGGCGATGCACAGGGCGGGGACCACGAAAAGAAAATGCCGGATCCCGCCGTAAACCCGCTGCCCGGGGAGCATAAAGGGTATGAGGCCGAGGACGATCCAGGCCGGAACCAGGCAGGCGGCGAACCCGGTCCCGACGGCCCGGTTCTTCTTTCCCGCCAGAACCGCTAATACCGCCAGGCCGACCAGGCTCGAGCCCAGGGTCAGCAGCGGGGTGGTGACGGCCAGGGTTACCGGGACGTAATGCCAGGGGAGGTCGATCCCCGGGGTGTAGAAATCGCCCAGGTAGAGGATGAGGAGCCGTGCCTGTTCCCGGTGG
>PWXJ01000314.1 GCA_003561965.1 PVC group bacterium | reverse complement strand
GGTTTCAGCCCGCGCCCCAGGTATTTATGAAAATTATCAATTTTCATAAATCAATCAGGAGAAGATAAAGATGAAAGCGTCCCGGCTTATTGTCATTCCACTGTCACTTTTTTTACCGCTGTTGGTTGCTTCACCACTCCGGGGAACTGAATATTCCGGAACCGCGTTCAGCTGGGTAACCCAGGGCACATATACCTCCACCATTAACGTTCCCGACACCGGAACGGTCTCCAATGTCAGCGTCTTCATCCGGGACGCCACCACCCAGCTCGGTTTCGACAACAACGCGATGATCCTGACCTCGCCCTCGGGGACCAACCGCTATCTCTTCGAACTCTCCGTCTACCAGATTTCCGGCACCTCGCTCTACCTGACCCGTTTCATCGACAGTGCCCCCGTGAGCATCACCGACGGAATTCCCCCTTACGCCGGTTCCTTCCGCCCGGGAGAGAGTTTCTCCGCTTTCATCGGGGAGGAGATGGCCGGGGAATGGACCCTGGCGGTCTATAACGACCGGTCCGGCCCCGGCAATGCGGGCGCCGTCACCGACTGGAGCTTGATCATCAACGACGATCCCCCTCCACCCGACCCCGCGGTTTACCGCGAGTATCACGGCGATTTCATCTCCTGGACCGGAGTCGCCACTAAAACCAGTATCATCTCCATCGGCAATCAGGGTCAGGTTGAAGATCTCAACGTTAAGATGAATGTCACCTGTTCAGCCAGCCTCGATCCAGTCGGGATGTATCTCATTTCTCCGTTGGGCAGCATTGTCGATTTGTTCAACAAGACAGACCTGGAAGGAACCACGATGTATCTGACCACCTTCGACGACTCCGCCTCCCGATCGATTAAGAACGGGATCACTCCCTACATTGGTCTCCACCGCCCCGTGGCGAGTCTGGCATTAATCAACGATGAATCGGTAACCGGCGACTGGACCCTGGTGGCCTTCAACGACGATGCCGCCAATGACGGGACGGTGTCGGACTGGAGCCTGATCCTTGCGATTGGTAATTACCAGCCTACACCGCCTCCAATTACCCCAACTCCAACAGTTGTCCCAACAACGACTCCATCTACCATCTGCTATACTTATTCAGGCGGGTGGGTTCAATGGACACAAACCGGGATAGTTAAGTCAGAAGTCATTGTTGAAGATGTTGGTACTTTAGTTGATTTGGAAGTTACCATTAATAATGCCTATACGGATTATGATTTTTATGAAAACGCAATGTATATTCAATCACCTGCCGGTACATACTCATATCTATTTATCCATCGAGGCCACATAGTTCCATATCCAGCTCGATACATAAGTGGTAATTCCCTGTATCAAACAAATTTCAATGATGCGGCATTTTCAGCCATTACGGAAGGTTCTGCCCCATACACAGGTTCATTTCGTCCAGTTGAAGAATTATCTAAGTTGTACGGAGACACAATCCAGGGGGTTTGGACTTTGGTTGTATATAACGATTCACCGTATAACCAAGGCTATGTTGAGGATTGGTCGTTTAAAATTTGTGTTCCTTTGGTAATTACACCTACCCCGACGGTTAGTCCGCCAACACCCACACCGATTGCTCCATCTTTACTGGTTCTTCAGTCTGGAGACTACGATGGGGACGGGACTTCTGATATCGGGGTCTTCCGGCCCTCCTCGGGTCTCTGGTCGGTTCGAGGAGTGGGGACCTCGTTCTTTGGGCGGACGGGGGATATCCCGGCTTCCGGTGACTACAGCGGGGACGGGATGGCGGATATCACGATTTTCCGGCCTTCGAGTGGTCTCTGGGCGGTTCACGGGGTGACCCGGGTTTATTTCGGGAGGAGCGGGGATCCCCCGGTTCCCGCCGATTATACCGGTGATGGTTTTGCCGATATCGGTATCTTCCGTCCCTCCACCGGCCTCTGGGCGGTCCGGGGTCTGCCTCGGGTCTATTTCGGGACGTCCGGGGATATCCCGGTTCCCGGGGACTATACCGGGGACGGTTTTGCCGGACCGGCCGTCTTCCGTCCCTCCACCGGCCTCTGGGCGGCCCGGGGGGTGACCCGGGTTTACTTCGGCGGCCCGGGCGATCTGCCGCTGGCCCGGGATTTTTCCGGAGACGGAACAACCGATATCGGTATCTTCCGCCCGTCAACCGGTCTCTGGGCGATCCGTGGCCTGACCAGGTTCCACTTCGGGGTTGCCGGCGATTACCCGGTCGCGGCCGATTTCCGGGGCGACTGGATCGACTACCCCGGGATCTTCCGCCGAACTTCCGGCCTCTGGGCGATCCGGGGCGTGACCAGGGTTTATTACGGCCAGCCCGGAGATATCCCCGTGGCCCGTTGAAAAAATAGAATTATTGATGTCACTGCGGTGAATCTATGAAGTTCGAACAGTTGTTACAGTTGATGGAGGAGAAGCAGGCCTCCGACCTTTACCTGAAGTCGGGCCGCCCGCCGGTCTTGCGGGTGGATGGAGATCTCTCGCCTCTCTCGGAGCAGCCTCCCCTTGACGCGGACGGCGTTCAGGAGATTGCCCGGCACGTCCTTGACGAAAAACAGCTGAGAATTCTCGAGAGTGATCGGGAGATGGATGTCGCCTATTCCCTGTCCGGTGATCTGAGATTCCGGCTCAATATCTTCTACCAGATGGGCGAACTGGGGATCGTCTGCCGGCGGATCAAGCGGGAGATTCAGACCTTTGCCGATCTTAACCTTCCCGGGGAGGTTCTGGAAAAACTCTCCCTCGAGCCCCGGGGTCTGATTTTGATCGCCGGAGCGGCCGGGAGCGGGAAGTCCACCACCCTGGCGGCGATGATAAATTTCATCAACCGGCAGAGAAAGAAGCACATCATCACCATCGAGGACCCGATCGAGTTCACCTATCAGGAAGATAAATCCATTATCAACCAGCGGGAAGTGGGGGCCGATACCCGGAGTTTCCAGCGGGCCCTGCGGCACGTCATCCGCCAGGCCCCGGATGTGATCGTGATCGGGGAGATGCGCGACCTGGAGACGATGACCAGCGCGGTAATGGCGGCCGAGGTCGGGCACCTGGTGATCAGTTCCCTCCACACCATCAACGTCAGCCAGACCCTGGAGCGGATAATCAACTTCTTCCCGGTCTTTCAACATCGGCAGATCCGGATGCAGATCGCCTCCGTTCTTAAGGGAATCGTTGCTCAGAGGCTGATCTCTCTCAAGGACGGCTCCGGCCGGGTTCCCGCCTGCGAGGTGCTGGTCTCCACCCCGACCGCCCGGAAACAGATTATGGAAGGGAAAACCGATGACCTGCTCAAGACCATCGAGTCCGGGAAGATTTCCGGGATGAAGACCTTCAACCAGTCGATCCTTGAACTCTACCAGGCCGGCAAGATCGGCCACGCCGAGGCGATGGAGAACTCCGACAACCCCGAGCTGCTGGAGCTGGCAGTCAAGGGCATTTATACCGGCGCTGAGACTTTTAAAGTTCAACGTTAAACTTCAAACCACACCACATCCGCTATGCATCTCAAGGAAATTTTGGAACTGGTTATCAGCAGGAAGGCCTCCGACCTTCACATCACCGCCGGGGAGCCGCCGATCATCCGGGTAGACGGCGATCTGATCCCCACCGATTTCCCTCCCCTTTCCCCGGACGAGACCAAGGCCCTGATCTACGGGATTCTCAATGACAGCCAGAAGGTCCGCTTCGAGGAAGAATTGGAACTTGACATCTCCCTCTACCTCCCCGGGGTCAGCCGCTTCCGGGTCAATGTCCATATGCAGAAAGGTGCCGTGGAAGCGGCCTTCCGGGTGATCCCGATGGAGGTACCCGATATCGACACACTGGGCCTGCCCGAGACCGCCCGGACCCTGGCCCGAAAGTCAACCGGCCTGGTTCTGGTCACCGGTCCGACCGGAACCGGGAAGAGCACCACGATGGCGGCGATGGTCGACCTGATCAACCGGGAGCGTCGCTGCCTGATCATCAGTACCGAAGATCCGATCGAGTATCTCCATAAGAACAAGGAGAGTATTATCAAACAGCGGGAGGTCGGCTCCGATACCCACTCCTTCGCCTCCGCCCTGAAACACGTACTGAGGCAGGATCCGGACGTTCTCCTGGTGGGGGAGATGCGGGATCTGGAGACCATCTCCACCACCCTGACCGCCGCCGAGACCGGACACCTGGTGATCTCCAGTCTCCACACCCCGGACGCCGCCCAGACCATCGACCGGCTGATCGACGTCTTCCCCCCCTCCCAGCAGAAGCAGGTGATGGTTCAGCTGGCCGGTTGTCTCCAGGGGGTGCTGGCCCAGGTTCTCCTTCCCCTCAAGGACGATAAGGGAAGGGTGGTGGCGACCGAGGTAATGATCGGGACCCCTGGGGTGAGGAACGTGATCCGGGAGCACAAGACCCACCAGATCCCCACCCAGATCCAGACCGGGTCCCAGTACGGGATGCACACGATGGATCAATCTTTGAAAGAATTGGTTATGAGCGGGAAGGTCCGGTACGCCGACGCCCTGGTCCACATTAAGAACGAAGATAGCTTCCGGGACATCCCCGACCACCTGAAAGAAACCTGATTGGCTCCGGAATAATCCGCCTTGGTTATGATCATCGCGATAGTTAATCAGAAAGGCGGCTGCGGCAAGACCACCACCGCGGTCAATCTCAGCGCCTGCCTGGCCTCCCGGCAGGTCTCAACTCTCCTGATCGATCTCGATCCCCAGTCCAACGCCACTCTCGGCCTCGGGATCGAAGCCGATCCGGAACGGACGGTCCACCGGGTACTGACCGACGATGAGTTTGAGGCCGCCGGGGCCGTTTATCCGACCGGGGTCTTCAATCTTGATATCATCCCGGCCACCATCCTTCTCTCCGGGGCCGATCTCGACCTGGCCGGCAAGGTAGGGAGGGAGAGCATCCTGAAAAACAAGCTCGATTTCCTGGCCGGGCGTTACGACCTGGTCATTATCGACTGCGCTCCGTCCTTGAGCCTTCTTACCGTCAACGCCCTGGCGGCGGCGGATGAGATACTGGTTCCGATCCAGGCGCATTATTACGCTCTGGAGGGTTTGAAAATGCTCTTCCAGACGATTAAAATTGTCAAAAGCCGGCTCAACTACCGCCTGGCGGTTCTGGGGATCCTCCCCACTTTCTTCGACGGCCGGACCTCGATCTGCCGGGACGTGATTGTCGGACTCAGGGATTACTTCGGGTCCCGGGTATTCCGGACCTCGATCCGGGTAAACTCCAAGCTGGCGGAAGCCCCCAGCGCCAACGAGCCGATCCATATTTACGCTCCCGACTCCCGGGGAGCCGAGGATTACGGCAGTTTGGCTGAAGAGATCCTGGAGAAACTGGGGAAGGCCCGCCCCGGATACCCGGAAATCGCGGGGATCAGGACGGGCTATTGATATGCCGGAAGAAAAGAAAAAATCCGGTCTTCAGAAAGACATCTCCTCCATCTTTGCCGGGCTGGAAGATGTCGATAACGGGCGGCAGGTCAATTCTTCCCTCCGGCCGGGTCCTTCAGCCGATCCGGGGAAAGACACCGATCAATTCTCCGGTGGGGGCAAAGAACTTCCGTCGCCTTCCGGTTCCGCTTTTCTCAGGCCCCCGGCCTCCCCCGCCGCCCCCCTGTTGTTCGGCGGCTCATTTCCGAAAAAACGCAATTCTTTTATCGGACTGGATGTGGGTTCCTCCGCGGTCAAGCTGGTCCAGATCTACCCGGTCCCGGGGGGCTGGGAGATAGGCGGTTACGCCGTACAGGAACTGGGGGCGGATGGAGGGGGTATTTCTCCGTTTGAGAATGTTGACCTGGCCCGGAGGCTGAAAAGAGTCTTCTCCGAAATCGGAGCTCCCCGGAGCGGAGTAATCTGCGCGCTCCGCACCGGTGAGGTTGTAACCACACTGGTCCAGCTGGCCCGGATGCCGAAAAAAGAACTTGAAAGCGCCTGTCGGCTGGAAGCCGGGAGGTGGTCCGCATTCAATATTGAAAAGGCTATTCTCCAGCAGGTAACGGTGGACCAGGGGTCGGCGCGGCCGGGAGTCAAGTCCAACCATATCGTTGCCGCCGCCGGCCGGGAAACCGTCAGTCGGACACTCGATGTGTTGCGGGAGGCGGGACTTCAGACCAGCGCTCTGCTGCCCCTGCCTTTCGCCTGGCAACATTATCTTTCCTCTATTTTATCTTCCGACGAGAAGTCGGCCGTCGCGGTGGTTGATGTTGGTTTTTCCCGGACCATGGTCTCTATCTACAAGGGGACCCGGATTCGCTTCTCCCGGGAATTCGAGAGCGGGGGATTTCAAATTGCCGAAGCCATCGTTCAGGCGGGCAATACCTTTGGCGCCACCGGCAGGATATCCCGGGACGAAGCCGAAAGAATTCAGAAAACGGTGAATTTATTTTCAGCTGACGGAATCCGCTCGGTTAAGGGCAACCTGACCGTTGCCCAGGTCGGGGGGATGGTCAGACCGGTTCTGGAGAAGATTGTCCAGGAGAGCAAGCGTTCTTTTGATTATTACCGGCAGCTCTACCGACAGGAAGAAGTGGGGAGGATTTATCTGACCGGGGGGGCGGTCTTAATGCCCGGGTTTGTCAACTTTTTTCAGGATCGGGTCCGGCAGACGGTTGAGCCTCTCGATTTTCCCGATAAGATCAAAATCCATAGCTCGATCGAATCCGGCGAGGAGCTGAAAAAGATATTTCCCCGGCTGGCCCGGGCGACCGCCCTGGCCTTGAGCAGGAAATGGGAGGTCAACTTTATCCCGCCCCTGGATAAAATCCTTCAGAACATTCTCCGGCGAAAGGAATTGATTGTCGTTCCGGTACTGGCTCTGATCCTGATCAGTTATGTTTTCTATCGGTCGATAGCCGATCAAATTCCGGTACACCAGAGACTGGTTGAGCAGAAGCAGGCCGAACTGTCCGCGATCGAGCGAAACCTGGTCCCCTACCAGGTTCTGGAAGAACTGCAGCGGCAGCTGGCGGCCCGGAGACAGGCCGGGATTTCGGCCTTGGTCCGTCAGCCAGACTGGAAAGGGATATTGAAAGAGCTGGGGCGGATAACTCCTTACGATGTGGTGCTCACCGGGTTGATGACCTTGCCGGGAGAAGGTCCCCAGCGCGTTCTCTGCAACGGCCGGGTGATTGATACGGGGGATTTCCCTCCCGGGGGGGTGACCCAGTTCATAGTCCGGGTGGAGAACTCGCCGTTCTTCCGGGAAGTGGAAAAAATATCCGAGGATATGGACCGGGGGACCTTCAGCTTCAGTTGCACCCTGGTTTACTGACCTTTCGCCGGGAGCGGAGAGAACAATCAGGAACCACCTTTAACTCGGGGCGCTATTAAGTATGAGTCATACGCAAAAAGCCCTGGCAGTTGTCATCGGGGTAATCTTCCTGCTGGTCGGATTCCGGTTTTTCTTCTATAATCCGGTGGCCGGTTGGCTGGCGGAATTGCGCGAAGAATCCAGTGATCTGGATCAGCGGATTTCCGCGGCGAGGATCAAGGAAGCCGGTCTCCCCGAAATTGAAGAGAGGGTTGTCGAGGCCCGCCAGTCGTTGAGCCGGCTGGAGGTCCGGTATCCGCCATCGATCGAATCGGTTTATCGGACTGTCACTGAAGCCGCCCGGGAGACCGGGATGAGGATATTGCGGAGAGAGACTTCAGAGAAGCCGGATGAGGGTCAAGCCCTGCGGATCTACGAGATCAGAATCGTCGCCCATTCCCCCTACCGGGTACTGGGGGAATTTCTGGACAGGATCATTTCCTCCCCGATCTTGATAACCGTCAGCTCCCTGACCGTCTCCGCCGAAATTTCGCCTTCGCTTCGCGATGGAACTGGTGACCAACTCCGGGTGGATATGAAGCTGACGACATATCTCAGAAGGGCCGATGGAGTATAATTTCCGGTGGAGAAGAAGAAAAAAGAACTGATCCTGATCGCCATTCTGGTGCCGGTATTGATAATTGTGGTTTATAGCAATTTCATCGCCGGGAACGATCAACCGCCAACTCCGCCCCTTCCCGCCGACCCGGGTCCTCCCGCCGCGGTCGAGCCGGTCTTGCCGCCGGCGGTCCCCCCGACCGACCGGGAAGAACCGGCGCCGCTGGATGAAGAGATTATCGCTAGGCAGACGGAGATCGCCGCCGGTCCCTGGGAACGGGATCCCTTCCGGCGTCCTCCGGTCAGGGAAGAGGATCGCGTCGTCCAGGATTTAAGGGATTTTCAACTGTCCGGGATAATCGCCGGGCGGATGGCGATCATCAACGGCGAGCCGGTCAGGGTGGGAGAAGAATTCCGGGGTTACCGGCTCCGGCGGGCGGAGCAGTACCGGATTATACTGGAAAAAGACGGAAATACGTTTATACTCACCATCTCCGAGGAATGACAATGAAAAAGATTAGTCCTGCGACAAGGTGCCGCTGTATCGCCATCCCCGCTGTTATCTTCCTGGCGATGGTGACCGTTTTCTCTCCGCCGGCCTCTCCGGCGATGGAGAGCCGGTTGATTCTGGCCACCGAAGAGATTACTCGGGAGATGATCAGAAGCGGTGAATTACCGCCGGTAACCGGAGACCGGGAATTGGCATCCCGCCCCGGCACCCCGGATCCCTCCGGTATCGCCCCTCAAGAGGGGGAGGGGGCCGGGCCGCTCCTTTCGCGCTCCGAAGCTGAGGAATTAATCGTCGAGACCTCAGTGGTTCCGGTCGATGAGCCGGATGAGCCGGAACTGGAGGAGATGACGATCCAGGAAACCCTGCAGCGGCGGGTAAGCCTGAAGTACGTCGACGCCGACATCCGGGTGGTCCTCCGGAGCCTCGCTCGGGCCTATGATTTTAACGTCACCCTGGCCCCCGAGGTCGAGGGCACCGTCCCCCTCGACTTTACCAACGTCCGGATTGTCGACGCCCTGGAGACGATCCTGGTCGACCAGGGGCTCGGCTATCGGATCACCGGGGATATCATCCGGGTCACCACCCAGGAGAAGATTCGGGAGGAGACCGCCGCCGCCGCCGAACAGGAGATTACCTCCGCCCAACGGGCGGCCGCCGAGGCGGATAAGCGGGCCGCCGCGGAAGCGGCCGAACCGCTGGTCGTCGAAATCTTCAAGCTCAAGTATATCGACGCCGATGACGCCCGGGAGGCGATCCAGCCGTTGCTGACCCCCAACCGGGGAACCGCGGCGGTTTTGCGGACCAAACAGTTCCGGGGTTTCCAGTTCGAGCACGTCGAGGCTTTCGCCGTGGAGGATAGGGACGCGGCCGAATTCGTTCGTTCGCGGACCCTGATTGTCCAGGACACCCAGTCCGTGGTTCACCGGATCGGTTCGGTGATCGAGCGGATCGATTACAAACCGCCCCAGATTTTGATCGACGCCAAGATCCTCGAGGTACCGGTCGACCACGAGTTCCGTCTCGGGATTGACTGGACCCAGGCGCTTAACGGATGGAATGTGGGTTTGGGTGACCTGGAGGCGGCTTTCGATAGAAGTTACAGATCACAAGACGAGAGATTCAGGGATAGTGATCGAATCCGGGGGGCTGAACAGCAATGGCAGCGAGACGATTTCGACCGGGTTGGATGGGAAGGCATCCGGAGGTCAGAATACCGCTTCGATCAGCGAGCAGAAAGCGGGATTCCCTACCAGCTGAATGAATCCCTGAGATCCGATATCCAGACCGTTCTCAGCGCCCGTGGATACGACGAAGCTCAATCGCAGCGGATCTTCGATAATTACCTCAACAATGTCGCCAGCAACCTGACCCGGATGGCCACCGCCGGTCAGGAATACTCCGCGGTGCTCTCTGCCGTCGACTTCAACCTGATGCTCTCGGCTATGCAGACCGACTCCAATGTCGTCATCCTCTCCAATCCCCGGATCATCGTCCACGAGAATTACGCGGCCCAGATCTTTGTCGGCCGGCGGCATCCCATCCTGAAGACCGAGTTCACTTCCGCCGGCGCGGAAGGCGGCGCCGTTGGAGGGACGTCGGTGGAGGAGTGGAGGGAGATCGGGATCTCGCTCAAAGTGATCCCCCAGATCCGTTCCCTGCTCTCCGGCAATGAGGGGATTAATATGATCATCCATCCGGCGGTCAGCGATATATTCGATTATGCCGTAGCGATCGGACCCGACGGACGGCCATTTCCCTCTACATATCCGATCATCGATATCCGCGAGGCCGATACCAACGTTACCATCAGGGACGGGGACACGATCGTGATCGGGGGGTTGATCGAGAGCCGGACGAGGGACCGGGTATCCAAGATCCCCCTCCTCGGGGATATTCCGATCCTCGGCTATCTCTTCAAGGAAGAACATACCGAGGTCAGGAAGATGAACCTCCTGATCTTCATCACCGCCCGGATCGTCACCGAGGATACCGACTTCTCCGCTTATGAGAAGATGATGCTGGAGAAGATGCCGATCGAGGCGCTGCAGGACGTCCGGTATTTCGACGACAGCCGCATCCGGCCGCACCGCTATTTCCCTCCCGAATTACCGGAACCCCCGGCGGAGGAAAAACCGCCTCAACCGGAGGAGGAGAGCCGGGACCGCGGCGAAGAAGCGACGGGAAACCGGGGTGTTATCCCGGGCCGGGTGACCACCCGGGCGATGGAAAGGAGCCGAAGATGACGGCATTTCTGTTAGTCGGAGTTATCTGCCTGGCGGCGGGGCTGATGTACCTGCTGGCCCCCGAGGTGCTGGTCAGGATCAGCACCTTTTTGAACCGGATCGTCTCCACCGACCAGAAGACGATGAAGTACCGGGTTACAGTCGGCCTGGTCTTTTTACTCCTGGGCCTCTTCTTTATTTTTATGGCGTACTACCTGAAT
>PWXJ01000151.1 GCA_003561965.1 PVC group bacterium | reverse complement strand
GGATTGCGCATATTATCAAATACTGCCGGCCCCACGCCGACGAACTACTGGTGATCGACGGCCACTCCACCGACCGGACCCGGAACATTGCCCGGAAGCTGGGCGCCCGGGTCGTGCTTGACTCCGGCTCGGGCAAGGGGGCGGCGATCCGCCAGGCGATCCGCGAGGTGACCGGCGACATCGTCGTCTTCATCGCCGCCGATTATTCCCACTACCCGAAGGATATCCCCCGGCTGGTCACGCCGATCCTGCGCGGCGAAGCCGACCACGTGGTCGGCTCCCGGCCCCGAGGCGGCTCGGATGAGCTGCACGGGGATTTCGAGAAGTTTATGCGGATGATCGGGAGCGACATCATCACCCTGGGAATCAACTACCGCTTCGGGGTCCGGTTGAGCGAGTCGCAGAACGGGTTTCGGGCGATCCGGACCGAGGCGGCCCGGAAACTGGGGTTGAAGGAGAATATCACCACCATCGAGCAGGAAATGACGATCAAGACTCTCCGCAAAGGATACCGAATCATCGAGGTCCCGACCCACGAATACAAACGCCGCTTCGGCGAGTCCAAGATCAAGCTCCGCAGGGTCTCCTTTCGCTATGTTTACAGCTGGTTGAAATATATGTTTCTGGGCTGAGCATTCCCCACACAAAGACACTCTGTTAATCTTACAAAAAGGCACTACGAAACTAAGGAGTTTTCGCTTGCGGTATTTCGGGGAAGCGCTGATGAAGTAGGAGATTTGCCGAATCATCAACGGGTAACTCGAATAATTCCCCGATAATAGTCCTTGGTGTCTTTGTGTGAAAACAACAAGGATAAGCATTGAACAATCCCCGAAATTGAATGATGCTTGCTCCTTATCTTACCGCCGGAGCCGCTGTCATCCGTTCCAACTTCCACCGGCTTCCCCGGCCCTATAAGCTGACCCTGGCGCTAACCTACCGGTGTAATTTCCATTGCCGGGCCTGCCGGACCTGGTGCCGACCGCCGGGGGATGAGATGTCGCTGGAGGAGCTGGAGAAATTCTTCCGGCGGCAGAATTACTTCTCCTGGATCGATCTCACCGGGGGCGAGATCTCGATACGGGAAGATCTCCCCGAGGTGCTGCGGGCGGCCACGGCGAATTCCCGCCGGCTGGTTCTTCTCCACTTTCCCACCAACGGTTATCTGACCGAGGAGATAGTCAAGGCGGTCCGGGCGGCGCAGAGGAGACCGGGCTTGAAATTCGTGGTCACGATCAGCCTCGACGGCCCGCCGGAAATTCACGACCGTCTCAAGGGGATGGCGGGGAGTTGGGAACGGGCCCTGGAAACCTTCGCCGCCCTCCGCCGCGAGAGGGGAGTGGAGGTCTTTCTGGGGATGACCCTGCAGAAGGAGAATCTCCATCTGCGCCGGGAGACGATCGCCGCCGTCCGGGAACGGATCCGGGGTTTCGACCCCGCCGATCTGCATTACAACATCGCCCAGAGGGCTTTCTTCTACGACAACCTTGACCTGGACCCCTCGCCCGGACAAGCCGCCCTGGCGGTGCTGGAAGAAATTACCCCCCGTTTCCGTTTCATCTCCGGCCCCCGGTCTTTTCTCGAGCGGACCTACCTCCGGAAGGCGAGGAAGTTCATCCTCGACGGGTTCTGCCCTCTGCCCTGCCAGGCTCTCTCAGCTTCCTGTTTCATCGAACCCAACGGCGGGGTTTACCCCTGTACCGGATATGATCGCCCCCTAGGGAACTTAAGGGATATGGACTACGATCTGACCCCGATATGGAAGGGCCGGGAAGCCGTCAAACTCCAGGAAGAGATCGTCGGCGGGCTTTGTCCGCACTGCTGGACCCCCTGCGAGGCCTATCAGACCATCCTGGGGAACCTCTTCGGGAAGGCTGGCCGCCACGCCCACAGCTACTCGCCACGGAAGACTACGGCAGAATAATAATACCTCACACAAAGACACAAAGGCACAAAGAAAAGTAAAAGAAAATACAACTTAGTGTCTTTGTGTCTTTGTGTGAGAAATAACATCTTTGTATGAGAAAAGAGGAATGAGGAGCCCGAGTACAGATAGCCGGATATTTCGCCTGCCGCCCTGGTTGACGGCGATGCTGATTTTTGCTCTGGCGTTTGTGTCTTTCTACTACGGCTTTTACTTCTCCGAGGGTTACCGGGGAGTGCTGGGGTACGAGAACAAGGACACGCTGACCTTTCTCCAGTCGTACTTCAACTCCGCCCAGGCCGGCTCCACTCTCTACTGGGACCCGGTTTACCTGCAATATACTCCGCGGGTGCCCCAGTCTCCGATCAGTTCACCGGTGACCCTGTTTCTGGTTCTGCTCCGGCGACTGAATGTCTTCACCGGTTTGCGTGGACTAATGCCGGTCTATCTCGCGGTGCTGGCCCTGATCCAGGTCGGGTGCGCCCTGGCGATGTTTTATTTCCTCCGGACCGCCGGCTTGGGGTTCTGGCCGGGGGTCTTTGGCGGCCTGATCTACGCCTACAACCACCAGACCTTTGCTTTCGGGATTCTCCACGGCTACGAACGGATAACCGCGGTCCTCCTCGCCCCCATCTTCATCGCTTTTTTCTTCCGGTTGTTGGAGAACCCAACCCGCTCTCCCCGCCGGCGGTTTTACACGGCGGCCACCGCCCTGCTGGTCGGGCTGGCCCTGGTCGGGAACGGGGATATCAAACCGGCGGCGTTCTTCTGTATATTTCTCCTGATTGCCGCGCTTTTTTACCGGCCCTTCTCGAAGAGCAATCTGGCCTCCCTGGCGATCATCTTCCTCCTGGCGGCCGGGATCTTCGCAGTCCAGGCCCTGCCCACGGT
>PWXJ01000108.1 GCA_003561965.1 PVC group bacterium | reverse complement strand
TTCGAGCGCTACCTCCCCACCCTCCAGCTCAAGCAGCAGCAGCTGCAGATGGAGGTCCGGAGGGTCGAGGCCGTCCTCTACCGCAAGCAGGTGGCGATCGAGCGGATGAAGGAGGATATGGAGTCCTGGATCGGTATCCTCGGCTCCACCGACTTCGATCTCTTACCCTGGGTCCGGCCGAAAGAGGTCAAGACCCGGACCGATAACATCGCCGGGGTCTCGATCCCGGTCCTCGACCGGGTGGTCTTTGCCCCGATCGACTACGACCTCTACACCACCCCGCTCTGGGCTGATTCGGCGGTGGAGAAGCTCCGGAAGCTGGCCGAAATGATCGTCGAGACCGGGATCCTGGCCGAACAGTTCCGGCTCCTCAACCGGGAGCTGCGGATCACGATGCAGCGGGTCAACCTCTTCGAGAAGGTGATGATCCCGGAATGCAAGGAGAATATCCGGATGATCCGGATCTACCTCGGCGACCAGGACACCAACGCCGTCTGCCGGTCCAAGATCGCCAAGCGCAAGATCGAAACCTCCCAGGCCGCCTGAGATTATGATCGTGGAGATGAAAAAAATCACCGTCGTGGTCCAGGATAAGGACCGCGAGGAGACCCTGGAGCGGCTGGCCCAGCTCGGGCTGGTCCATCTCGAGCATCTCCGTCAACCGGAGGGCGGGTCCCTGGAGGAAGCCCGGGCCCGGCTCCAGGCGGTGAAGAAGACCCTGGCCGCCCTCCCCCCGGAAGGGGAAATTGAATCCGGCGGGGAACCGCCGGAGCTGGAACTCGAGGAGCTGATCGGCCGGGTGGCGGAGTTGAAGGAAGAACAGGCCCGGCTCCGGGACCGCGCCGAGAAAAACCGCCGGCTGGTCGAGGAGTGGGAAGTCTGGGGCGACTTCGACCCCCGCCTGCTGCGGGAACTGAACGGGAAGGGGGTCTGGGTCTACCTGAGCGTCCTCCCCGAGCGGGAGCTGAAGGAACTCCCCGAAGACGTAGCGTTTGAGGTCTTCGCCCGCAAAGGCGGGATGGCTTACTGCGGGATCATCTCCCGGGGTACCAAGTATTTTCATTTCAAGACCCACGATCTGCCCCCCAAGCGGCTCTCGGAGATGATCCGGGAGGGGGAGGAGATCGCCGGGGCCCGGGCCGAAGCGGAAAAGGAACTTGAACGGCTGGCCCGTCTCCACCCCCTGCTGGAACGGGAAGAGGAGCGCCGGGCCCGGGAGCTGGAGTTCGAGGAGGCCCGGGCCGGGATGGAGGGGACCGGGAAGCTGGCTTACCTCCGGGGTTACTGCCCCCTTCCCGAGTTGTCCGGACTGGAGGCGGCCGGGCGGGAAAACCGCTGGGGTCTGCTGATCGAGGACCCCTCGCCGGAAGACGAGCCCCCGACCCTGATCACCAACCCCCGCTGGGTGAGGATCATCGAGCCGATCTTCAAGCTGATCGACACCGTCCCCGGCTACCGGGAGATCGACTCCAGCCTGGTCTTCCTGGTCTTCTTCTCGCTCTTCTTCGCGATGCTGGTCGGCGACGCCGCCTACGGGCTGATCTTCCTGTCCGCCGCCGCGCTGGTCCACTGGAAACTCGGCCCCCGGATGGCCGACAAGAGGTTTCTCTTTCTCCTCTACCTGCTCTCCGGGGGGACCATTGTCTGGGGTGTCCTGACCGGGACCTTCTTCGGGCAGGAATGGCTCCGGCCGGTGGTGACCGCCCGGGTGCCCTGGCTGGATGTTCAGGATAATATCATCTGGCTCTGTTTCCTGATCGGGGCGGTCCAGCTCTCGATCGCCCACCTCTGGCGGGCGGTCCGGAAGGCCCCCTCGGTCCTGGCGCTGGCCGATCTCGGCTGGGTGATGATAATCTGGATGATGTTCTTCGTCGCCCGGATGTTCATCCTCCAGGAATCCTTTCCCGCCTACGCCGGGGTGATCGGGGGAACGGGGATTCTGTTGGTCGTGCTCTTCTCGATCCACCCCCGGCAGTTCCTCAAGGAGCTGGTCCCGCGGAACTTCGCCCTCTTCCTGAACGTGATCAGCAGTTTCGCCGACGTCGTCTCCTACATCCGCCTCTTCGCCGTCGGTCTGGCCACCGTGGCCATCGCCGACGCTTTCAATGATATGGCCGCCTCGGTGGGCTGGTCTTCGGTCGTCACCGGCCTGGCCACCGCCGTCATCCTGCTCTTCGGCCACGTCCTGAATATGATCCTGGCCGGTATGGCCATCCTGGTCCACGGGGTCCGGCTCAACGTCCTGGAGTTCTCCGGCCACCTCGGCAACGAGTGGACCGGGCGGCGGTTCAGCCCGTTTCGGGGGATAAAAACCGGCAATAGCCAACAATAAGGAGGAAGAAACAATGGAGACATCAACCTTGATGCAGTTCCAGGACCTCGGGGTGGCCGCGGTCCTGGCCCTGGCCGCGGTCGGTTCCGCCCTGGGCACCGGGTTCGCCGGGATGGCGGCGATCGGCGCCTGGAAGAAGTGCTTTGCCCAGAACAAGGCGGCGCCCTTTATGCTCACAGTCTTCGTCGGGGCTCCCCTCTCCCAGACGATCTACGGGATGATCGTGATGCAGACCCTGGCCGGCCAGATTGGTGAGGGGTCATTTTTCTGGGGGACCGGTATCCTGGCCGGGCTGGCGATCGGGATGTCGGCCCTGATGCAGGGGAAGGCCGGCGCCGGCGGTTCCGACGCCCTGGCCGAGACCGGCAAGGGTTTCGGGAACTACATAATGGTCCTGGGCATCATCGAGACCGTCGCCCTCTTCGTAATGGTCTTCACGATGATGACCGTGGCCTGAGCAAACCCTGTCCGGCGGCCGGCGGTGC
>PWXJ01000039.1 GCA_003561965.1 PVC group bacterium | reverse complement strand
CTCTTCGCTTACGTCGATTCCAACGGGGATCTCTATCCCTGCTGCGACGTGATCGGGAGGGTTCCGGGCCGCAATGTCCCGGAGTTGGGCTTCGCCGAAGCCTTCAGGACCCTGCCGCCCGCACCCTGCCGCTCCTGCATCGTCGCCTGCTACACCGAGATGAACCTGATGTTCTCTCTCAAGCCCGGGGCGATCTGGAACTGGGCCAAAAAGGTATAGGTACGTGAAAACTCTCTCCGCGTACAAGGCTTCGCTGAAGAACGTCATCCGTTACCGGCCCTTCCTCCGCCGCCTGGTGACGAGGCATATGATCGACTTCGACTTTCCCGCCGTGATCGGGATCGATCCGACCACCCGCTGCGACCTCAACTGCTCGTTCTGCGGTCCCCGCCGGGCGGGGCTTCCCGACGGAAAGTTCTCCCTGGAACTCTACGGGCGGATCATCGGGGAATCCCTCCGGCACGGCCTCCGCCAGATGCTGATCCTCCACAACTCCGGCGAGCCGCTGCTCAACCCGGATATCTACGAGATGATCGCCCTGGCCAAGCGGGAGAAGGCCGCCCGGGTGATCCAGTTCTCGACCAACGGCCTCAACCTGACCCGGGAGAACGCGGCGAAGCTGATCGAAGCCGGACTGGACGGCCTGGTGATCAGCGTCGACGCCGCCACCCGCGGGGATTACGCCGAGCTGAAGGGAAGGGACTGCCTGGAGAAGGTGATCGAAAACGTCCGGGGGTTGATGGAGGAGAAACGGCGGCGGAAGAGTTCCACGCCCTGGGTTTCGGCCAAGATGGTGCGGCGGCGGGGAAAGGAAGATACCTTCGCCCGGTTCCTGGAGTTCTGGTCGGGGATCGTCGACGAGGCGTCCCTCACCCCCTTCAGCAACTGGGGGGGGACGGTCGATTACGGGGGGACGGAGCCCATCCCCCGGGAGCGTTTCGCCTGCCATTTTCTCTGGTACTACCCGGCCATCCAGTGGGACGGGGCGGTATACTGCTGCTGCGCCAGCACCGAACCCGCCGCCGTGATCGGCAACGTCAACAAAAAATCCCTGGCCGCAATCTGGCGGGACGAACCCCTGGCCCGCCTGCGTAGGTTCCACCTGGAGCAGGAATATGGCCGGGCGGAACCCTGCCGGGACTGCACCTACTGGAGCGAGAGCCGGGTCAACCTGGACGATTGGCTGGTTAAGCGGGAGCGCCGGGCCCGGGCGGGAAAACAATGAAATTTTACAGCATCCAGCTTATTGACCGCTGGCTCGGGGTCCCCCTTTGCGGTCTCTGTTCCCTGGCCGCGGGGAAGAAACCCGCCCCCGATCTCGAATCCGTCGAACGGATCCTGGTCGTCAAGATGTTGGGGGTGGGCAGCATCATCGTTATGACCCCCCTATTCCAGAGCCTCCGCCGCCGCTTCCCCGCCGCCCGGATCGATTTTTTAACGATGGTCAACCACGTACCCCTGGGTCGCCTCTACGGTCTGGCCGACTCCGTTTACGGCGTCGACTTTTCCTCTCCGGGGAAATTTGTCCGTTCCAACCTAGCCGCGCTCCGCCGGCTCCGGCGGAACCGGTACGACCTGGTGGTGGACGCGGAGTTCTACTCCCGCTACACTGCGCTCGTGTGCTGGCTGGTCCGGGCCCCCGCGGTGGTCGGCTTTCACAGCCGGAACATCTACCGCGGCCGGCTGCGGGAGGTGAACGCCTACTTCAACCAGTACCGGCATATGACCGAGAACTTCCTGGAACTGGGAAGGGCGGTCGGTGCCCCGGCGGAGGAACCCCGGCTCAGCCCGCCCCGCCTGGATTCGGGCCTTCTCTCCGGGGTCAGGGAGGTCCTGCGGGCTTCCGGGGTCGATCCGGAAGAACCCTACATCCTCCTCAACCCCCACGCCAGCGCGACATCTTCGACTATCGCTCGCCGCTGGCCCCTGGATTACTTCCGGGAAGTTGGCGTCCAACTCCATTCCCGGGGCTACCGGGTCGCGACGCTGGACGCGCCCGGGCAGGAGGAGTGGGCGGAAAGGCTGGCCGCCCCGAGCGGAGGGGCGATCCTCCGGTTGAAGGAGAGTTTCGGTCTCGATCGGTTGGCGGCCCTGATCAGAGGGGCCTTCCTCCTGATTACCAATGATTCCGGGCCGCTCCATATGGCGGTCTCCCTGGGGACCCCCACCTTCTCCTTTTTCGGGACCGAGACCCCGGTCCTCTACGGTTACGACCGGTTCCCCCACCGGTTTTTCTGTCGTTACCTGGCCTGCAGCCCCTGCTTGAGCGTCCTCAACTTCAAACGGGGCCGGTGCGAACTCGGTCTCAAGTGTATGAAGGAGATCACTCCAGGCGAGGTGTTGGAGGCGTTTTCGGACGGGGAGAAAGCCCTGAGGGAATACTGGGAGCGGAGACGGGATGAAATTTCGTAAGGGCATATACCGGGCGGCCGCCCGGCGGCTCTCCCGGGGGGATCTCGAGTGGCTCTTTCGCCGGGCGGCCGGGTACCGCCGGATCCGGCGCGCCCTCCGCCGATCCGACGGCCGGACCTCCGCCGGCCCGGTCATCGTCCACCTCTTCTCCACTGCCCGCTGCGACTCCCGCTGCCCGATGTGCGATATCCCCGGCCGGACGGGCGGATACGAATTCACCGCCGGCGATTTCCGGGAGATGCTGGACGGGGTTCTCCGGATGGGGGTTGGGGCGGCGGCCTTCACCGGCGGCGAGCCGACCCTCCGCCCGGATATCCACGAGTTGTTGGAACTGAGCCGGTCCGCCGGGCTGGAGACCATCCTGGTCACCAACGGGTTGACCCTCGACCGCCACGTCGAGAAGATCG
>PWXJ01000178.1 GCA_003561965.1 PVC group bacterium | reverse complement strand
CCTTCCCCCGGGCGAGAAAGAACTGGACCATACTGTGGGCGTGGGTGCCGCCGGGGGGATAGCCGAGGTCGAGGGAGATCCCGGTGTTGGAGGTGAAGTCCGCCCCCCCGACCAGGGCGGCCCGGGCGGCGGCGTTGGCCCCGAAACCCTGGGCCCGCCGCATCCCGAAGTCGATCAGGAGCCGCTCCCCGGCGGCCCGGCGGATCCGGGCCGCCTTGGTGGCGATCAGGGTCTGGAAGTTCAGGTGATTGAGCAGCGGCGACTCCAGCAGCTGGGCGGCGGCCAGCGGCCCCCGGATCACCGCCAGGGGGAGATCGGGGAAGACCGCCCGGCCCTCGGGGATCGCCGAGATCGAGATCTCCCGAAAGTTTCCTTCCTCCCGGAGCCAGTCGAGAAAATCCGGCTGAAAAAGCGGCGTCCCCTTCCTCCCGGTCAGCCCGGCCAGGGCGGAGATCTCCTCCTCCCCGAAGGCGGCGTCCTCCATCCACTCCAGCAGGGTGGCCATCCCGGCCTGGACGCAGTAACCGGCCCGGTGCTCGCCGTAATCGGGAAGGGTGCGGAAGAAGTAGTCGAACTGGACCGGCTCGTCCTGGAGCCCCGCCCGGAAGTAGAGCTGGGCCATCGTCAGCTGGTAGAAGTCGGTGAAGAGTATCCCCCGGGCCAGTTTATTCGGTTGCTTCATAACCTTCCTCTCCCGGCGGTTATTTTATCGGGGAAAACTTCTTCAGGATCAGGGCCGGCACCAGGACCGCCGCCCCGGCGGCGATACAGTAGAGGGCCTGGAGGCCGGTCAGGGGAGTGGTCTGGAAGAGGGTATTCATCACCCCCCAGCTGGTGAAGACGTACTGGAGGACCACCAGGGCGGCGATCCCGATCGCCGGGATGTAGGCGATCTTGACCGAGCGGTCGCGGAGGTACTCGAAGGCCGAGGGGATGAAACGGCTGATGCTCAGGAGATAGAAGGCCTCCGCCGCCACCAGCGTGTTGACCGCCACGGTCCGGGCCAGGGCCAGGTCGTCGGTCGCCCGGTAGAGGTAATAGAACATCCCGAAGGTCACCCCCAGGTTGGCCAGGGAGATCCCCCCCCCCCGGACCAGCAGGCTCGGCTTGAGCAGCCGCTCCCCCGGGTCCCGGGGCGGCCGGTCCATTATATCCTTCGGCCGCGGCTCGAAGGAGAGGGTGAGCATCAGGGCCACCGAGCTGATCATATTGATCCAGAGGATCTGGACCGGGATGATCGGGATCCGGGCGGCCAGGAGAATCCCGGCCAGGATGGTCAGGGCCTCGCCGCCGTTGACCGGGAGGATGAAGCCGATGGTCTTGAGCAGGTTGGTATAGACCGTCCGGCCCTCTTCGACCGCGGCCTCGATCGAGGCGAAGTTGTCGTCGGTCAGGACCATATCCGAGGCCTCCTTGGCCACCTCGGTCCCCATAATCCCCATCGCCACCCCGATGTCGGCCTGCTGGAGGGCGGGGGCGTCGTTGACCCCGTCGCCGGTCACCGCCACGATCTCGCCCCGCTTCTGGAGGGCCTCGACCAGGCGGAGCTTGTGTTCGGGGGCGACCCGGGCGAAGACCGAACACCCGGCCGCCTCGGACAACTCCTCATCCGACATCTCGGCCAGCTCGCGTCCGCTGTAGGCCCGGGTGTCGCCGTCTCCGGCGATCCCGAATTCGGCGGCGATCGCCCGGGCGGTCTCGATGTGGTCGCCGGTGATCATCTTCACCTTGATTCCGGCCTTCCGGGCGGTCTTCACCGCCTCCAGGGCTTCCGGCCGCGGAGGGTCGATCATCCCCTGGAGACCGAGAAAGGTCATTCCCCCTTCCAGGTCTTCCTCCTCGATCCGCTCGCTCTCTCCCCCGGGCTGTTTCCGGGCGAAAGCCAGCACCCGCAGGCCCTCCCGGGCCATCCGGCCGGCCTGCTCTTCGATCTCCTCCCGGTCGAGGCCGCCGGTTTTCCCGTCTTCCCCGAGGGCTTCCCCGCACCTTTCCAGCACCGCCTCCAGCGACCCTTTGAGGTAGATGGTCCGGCCGTCCCCGCCGTGGAGGGTGGCCATATACTGGTTTTCGGATGCAAAGGGGACGGTGTCGATCCGCGGCTGGTCATCTTCGACCCGTTCGCGCTCCAGCCCGGCCTTGGCGGCGGAGATCAGCAGGGCGCCCTCGGTCGGGTCCCCCTCGGTCTCCAGTTCTCCTTCCTCTCCGCGGAGCCGGGAGTCGTTGCAGAGCAGCCCGGCCCGGAGACACTCATCGAGGGCGGTCTGCTCCTCCCGGGAGACCTTCTCCCCCTCGAGGGTGACCTCGCCCTCGAGGCGGAAGCCTTCGGAGATCTCGTAGGTCTTCCCCCCGGCGTAAACCTCCCGGACCGTCATCCGGTTCTGGGTCAGGGTGCCGGTCTTGTCCGAGCAGATCACCGTGGTCGAGCCCAGGGCTTCCACCGCCGGCAGCTTCCGGATGATCGCGTGCCGTCCGGCCATCCGGTTGACCCCGATCGCCAGGGTGACGGTGATCACCGCCGGGAGCCCTTCGGGGATGGCGCTGACCGCCAGGGCGACGGCCGCCTGGAACCCGTCGATCCAGCCCAGCCCCTGAAGCAGGGTGAGGAGAAAGGTCAGTCCGGCCAGTCCGAGGATGATGTAGAGCAGGTTCTTGCTGAAACCCCGGATCTTCCGGGTCAGGGGGGTCTCCAGCCCCTCGCTCTCTTCCATCATCTTCGAGATCCGCCCGGTTTCGGTGTCGGTCCCGGTCGCCGCGGCCCCCCCCTTGCCCATACCCCCGGTGACCAGGGTCCCGGCGAAGGCCATCGAAGAACGGTCGCCGATCCCGGCGTCTTCCTCCGCCGCTTCGGTGGTTTTCTCCACCGGGACCGACTCACCGGTCAGGGCCGATTCGTTGGTCTGGAGGTTGCGGGCTTCGAAGAGCCGGAGGTCGGCCGGGACCTTGTCCCCGGAGGCGAGGAGGACGACGTCGCCGGGGACGATCTCCCGGGAGGGGATCGTCTTCTTCTTCCCCCCGCGGAGGACCCCGATCTCGGTCACCACCGTCTCGGCCAGGGCGGCGATGGCGTTGGCCGCCTTCGCCTCCTGGATGAAGCCGATCAGGGCGTTGAGGAAGGCGACCCCGTAGATCACCGCCCCGTCGATCCCCTTGCCGATCAGCACCGAGACGGTCCCGGCGATGACCAGGATATAGATCAGCGGGTCCCGGAAATGCTCCAGAAACCTGACCAGGGCGGGTTTCCGGCCCCGCCCGGTGATCTCGTTGGGTCCGTGTTCCTCCCGCCGCTTTTCCGCCTCTTTCTCCTCCAGCCCCCGGGAGGTATCGGTCTTCAACCGTTCCGCCGCTTCCTCGACCCCGATCGCGTGCCAGGGCTGTCTTTCCGTTTCCCGGTTTTCTTTTTCCGTCATAGTCGGTTACTCCCGGCAAATTGAGCTTGTTGGTTGATACATTCCCCCTTTATTTGGACAGGATGCCGCCGTCCAGCAACTTCAGCAGGTCCGACCCCGTCAGGGCGGGGGCTTTCCTGCCCGCGCGGCCGTCCATCCCCCCCGAACAGAGCATCGCGTTGAGGACGGCTTCTTCGGTCACTTCCACCGCGGCCTCGTAGAGACCGCCGAGATACCGGTCGGTGACGAAACTGAGATTTAAAACCCGGGTCTTCTCCTTGGCCCGGCGCGTGGTCCGGTTGGCGGTCGAGAAGGCGAGAATTATCTCTCCGCTGGTGGCGGCGGCGTGGGAACCCACCCGGCCCAGCCCCAGGGCCGCCCGTTTCGAGAGGTGGGTCAGCTGGGAGGAGAGCATCGGGGCGTCCGTGGCCAGGATCACCACCACCGAGCCCTGGTCCGTCTTCCGGCGGGTGTGATGGGGGTAGCGACGGTCGAGTTCCTTGCCCACCACCCGCCCGGCCACCGTCAGGTTGCGCATCCGGCCGAAGTTCGACTGGGCCAGGACCCCCACGGTATAGCCCCCCAGGCGGCGGGGGAGAACCCGGCTGGCGCTGCCGATCCCGCCGGCGAAGTCAAAGGAGATCATCCCCGTCCCGCCCCCCACCGACCCCTGCCGGACCGGCCCGCCGGAGGCCTTTTCAATGGCCGCGACCGCGTCCTCGACGCTGTTGGTTCCCGCCCGGACGTCGTTGAGAAAACTGTCGTCGGTCTCGCCGATCAGGGGGATGGTCACCGAGAGTCTCCGGCCCAGTTCCGGGTGCTGCCGGAGCATATACTCGATGATCCCCCGGTGGACCGTCCCGATCGACATTGTGTTGGTGAGCAGGATCGGGGTCTCGATCCAGCCCCAGTCCATCGCCTGGGTCAGGCCGGACATCTCGCCCACCCCGTTGAGGATGAACCCGCCGGCCACGATATGGTTGTTGAAATAATCGATCGAGCTGGGCACCACCGCGGTGATGCCGGTCCGGACGGCGGTCGGCTCGCCGTCCGGGCCGGCGACGTCTTCAATCCGGGTTGTATGTCCGACCTTGACCCCGGCCACGTCGGTGATCGCGTTATGTTCCCCGGAGGGGAACCTGCCCACGGTGATCCCCAGTTCGCGCGCCGAGCCCGGATGGGGACGTTCCGGGGTCTTCTTCCGGCCCGGCCGGGTGACCTGGAGCCCGTAGCGCCGGGCGGCCGAGCGGATGACCAGGTCCAGGACCTCCGCGAATTCCAGCCCCTTTTCCCGGGCGGCCCTCATCAGGGAGAACGAGGGGTGGAGGCCGGGGATGGCGTTGGCCTCGATCAGGTAGGGGGTGCCGTCATCGGCCAGCCGGATGTCGATCCGGCCGAGATCCCGCAGCTGCAGCACCCTGACCGCCCGCTCGGCCAGGGCCAGGATGTCCTGGCGCTGCCGGGGGGTGAGTTCGGCCGGGCAGTCGGCCGAGACCAGGTCTTTCTTTCCCCCGCCCCGCTTGATCTCGTAGTCGAGGATGTCGTGGTCGCCGCGGTGGTCGATCTTCCACTCGACCACCTCGAGCAGGCCGCCCGGCCAGGCCTCCAGCCAGGGGACGGTGATCTCCCGGCCGCCGATGAACTGCTCCAACGTCAGCCCCTTGGGATAATCTTCCAGCAGCTCACCGATAACCCTTTCGGCTTCCGCTTTCTCCTCGACGACCGAGTCCTGGGTGATCCCCTTGGACGAGCCCTCGTAATTGGGCTTGATGATCAGGGGGTAGGGGAGATCCGGGGGGAGGGAGGTCCGATCGGCGGTAACCACGGCGCCTTTGGGGGTGCGGATCCCGTGAGAGAGAAGAATTTCCTCGGACAGGCGTTTGTCCAGGCCGACGTAGAGCGTGGCCGCCCCGCTGCCGGTGTAGGGCAGCTCCAGCATCCGGTAGACGGCGGGGTAATAGGCCTCCCGGGCCACCCCGTTGACCCCCTCGGCGACGTTGAAGATCAGTTCCGGACGGGCTTCGGTCAGGCGTTTGACGATCTCGCCGGCGGTGCCGGTGACCTCGATCGCGATCACCGTGTGCCCCAGGCTTTCCAGGGCCTTGAGCAGCCGGGCCACGTCCTCCGGCGTCAGCAGTTCCGCCTGGGAGACGGTCTCTTCACTCCGCAAGTTGTAAGCCAGCCCGATGCGCATATCGTTAACTCTCACCCCTCCTCAGGCGGCCGGCGTCCTCCTCCGGGAGGTTGGGGTTGACCGGAATCCCGGTCTCGAACTCGAAGCCGGCGGCGGTGGTCAACCGGGGGAGGATCCTCAGGTGCCAGTGGGAGAAGGGCCGGCTGTCCGGGGAGGGGAAGGGGGGGGAGAGTACCAGGTTGTAGCTGAAGACGCCGAGGATTCTCTTCAGCCGGAGGAGGATCTCCCGCAGGGTCCCGGCCAGCCGGAGGATCTCCTCGGAACCGGTGTCGGCGAAGTCCGGGCGGTGGCCCCGGGGGATGATCCAGGTCTCGAAGGGTCCGGAAGCGGCAAAGGGGATAAAGGCCGCCAACCCCTCCCCGGCCGGGAGGGTCCGGGAGGTCTCGGCCTCCTCGGCCGCCAGCAGGTCGCAGTAGAGGCAGCTCCGCCGTTGTTGATAATAGGTCCGGGCGGTCTCCTCCCGCCGGATCAGCCGGGGTGGGGGGACCGCGGCGGCGATCAGCTGGGTATGGGGGTGGAGGAGCGAGGTCCCGGCCCCCGGCCCCCGGTTGCGGAAGATCACCGGGACCAGTTTCGGGGTCTCGGACCGGATGGCCCGGCAGCGGTCCCGCCAGGTTTCCAGGACCCGGGCCAGGTCCGGGAGGTCCATCTGGTCGAGGTCGAGGTTGTGCCGGGGGCTCTCGATGATTATTTCGTGCCGGCCGCGGTTGGGCAGCCGGGGGAAAAACCCTTCCGACCGTCCCCGCCCCCCGCCGTCGGGAGAGAGGATGGGATACTTGTTGGGGATGACCCGGGTCTGCCAGCCGGGCCCGTCGCCGGACGGGGTCTCTGCCAGGATCGGGGGGATCTGGTCTTCGTTTCCGGGGCAGAAAGGGCAGTCGGGGTCGTAGTCCGCCGCCCGCGTTGAAGACGGTTCCCCCCCGGGGAAGTCGGAGGGCCTCTCCCCCCGGCCGGGGGCGAAGATCACCCAGGTCCCGGTGGTGATGTCCTGGCGGATTTCGCCTTTCATCGTTTCCGAAAAAATCCGGGTTGAGCAAAGGCGTTTGGAGATTGTGCCGCCCCCTGCGGGGGCTCTGAGTTATTTATAGCGTTCCAGTTCCACGGGCTGCCGCCCGTGGCTAGTAAGAAGTTTCGCCCCCTGCGGGGGCTGCTTATCCCGGTTCCACAGAGCTTTCATATTTGTAGCCCGCGCAGCGGGCGACACATTCCTAGCCACGGGCGTCAGCCCGTGGAATTAAGCTAGCGAAAATATGTCAAGAGCCCCCGCAGGGGGCGGCACAAAACGAACCAATTTTATCAATGCCGTTCCGGGTGGGACTTTTGTTTTATCCGGCCGGGTAGCGGAAGATGGCGGCCAGGGGGGAGTCCGCCGGCATCTTGCCGCTCTCGACCGTATGGACCCGGCCGCCGTTGAGGATGGTGTGGGCGGCGGCGAAGTCGACCAGGTCCTCCGATCCCGCCGCCTCCCGGTCGAAAATCTCCGTCCGCCTGGAGTCGGGGTCGAACCTGCCCCAGCAGTGGATGTCCAGCGGGGCGAAGAGCGCCTCCACCCGGCCCCAGTAGGCGGCCTCGACCACGGTCTTCAGATCGCTCCCGGCCAGGCCCTCGGCAACCTTGCGGCCGAAGTTCTCCTCGTCCCGCCGCCGGGCCCGGAGGAAGTAAGGCTCGACCACCGGCCAGGCCCGGTCGTGAAGTTCTTTCTCGTCGAGCCGGTCGGGGTTGGTGGGGAGGCCGTCCCCGATCAGGTGGGGGTAGGAGTTGATTTCCCGGTAAGGGGAGAGGTACTGTTCGTCGGCCGCCAGCAGCAGCGGGTCGTTCGAACCCCCGATCTTCCGGTTGACCTCTCCGTCGATCCGGTGGAAGAAATTGCGGATGTATTTCTTCTCGTCCTCCTCTCCGCCGCCCTGGCCGTGGAAAAGCGCCGGCCGCCGGCCGTTGCCCCCGGGGGCCCCGGTGTGATATTGCAGGTGCTTCTGGGGGGAGTCGATATTGAGAAACTCCTCCAGGTTCGGGGGGAGGTCGGGGAGCGGGATCTCCCGGACGCTGTAGTGAGTCCCCTCGAGCAGCCGGACCCGGTGCTTGCTGAAGGCGAGGAGGAAGAACCGGCCGTTTCCGGAGAGGATCCCCAGCAGCGGGGTGACGTGGAAACGGGAGGAGACGGTCACCAGTTCGGGGAGATCGACCGGGAGGCGGTAATAGCGGAAGGCGCCCTCCGAGAGAAAGACCGCCAGTCCGTCGGCCGGATGCTCCCATAAATCTTCCCGATCCGGGAGCACCCGGATCGGCTGGAGGAATTTTTCGGCCTCGTCGGCCTTCATCCCGGTTTCTTCCAGGTAACGCCCGGCCTGGAAGAGGAGGTTCTTCAGCCGGACCGGGTTCTGCTGCCGCTCCCGCCCGGCCCGGGTCGTCGGCAGGTAGATGGAGACGGCCGGGTCGCCGCCTCCGGCAATCAGTTGCTTCAGTTCCTCCCTGGTCAGTAACGTCATTTCCATATTTCCTCCTGACCGCCCCCGGTGTTCTCGGGGGCGCCGGTTGAAATTTGTCGCTTCCTGTTCCGGTGATGGTCGGCGATGATCTCGATCACTTCCCGGTCGGGAACATCATACCAATTTCGGTAACTCCGGGCAACCGCCCGGAAGAACTTCGGTTTCTCCACCACCACCACTTCGTCGGCCTCGTCTTCCAGGCGGGAGACCGTATCCGGGCCGGCGACCGGGGCGGCGGCCACCACCCGGCCGGCCCCCAGGTTCCGGCAGCAGAGGATGGAAGCCCCCATCGTCGATCCCATCGCGATCCCGTCATCGACCAGGATCACCGTCCGGTCCGCGATTTCGGGCAGCTCCCGGCCCCCGCGGAGGGTCTGCTTGCGCCGTTCGACCTCCCGGATCTGCTCTTTCTTCACTTCCTCGATCACCTCGCCGGGGACCCACCGCTCGGCCCCCTCGATCATATAGGTCGAGCCGTCCTCGGCGATCGCCCCGAACCCGGCCTCCGGGTTGTCGGGGAAGGGGAGTTTCCGGGTGATGATGATGGAGAATCCGGCGTTGAGGTGGTCCGCCACCCGGACCCCCACCTCGACCCCGCCCCGGGGGATGGCCAGGACCAGCGCGTTCCGGTCCCGGTACTCCTCCAGCTCCCCGGCCAGCTGTTCCCCGGCGTCGGATCGGTCTCGAAACATCTTCATCCTCCCGGCGGTTTCCTGAATTTCCCTTCGTCGATTATCTTCATCCAATGCTCCTTATTCCCGGTCTTTTCGATATCCCGGAAATCGGTATCGGGATTTTCCTGTAATCGTCGGCGGAAACCATCGGCTTCACTTCCGTCTCAGGACTTTCCTGAGTTGCTTCAGGCTCCGGGTGTTGATCACGTCGTCCGCTTCCAGCCACCCCCGCCGGGCCTGTCGGATCCCGAACCGCATAAATTCCAGGTCGGACAGCCGGTGGGAGTCGGTGGAGACGGCGATCCTGCCGCCGTGATCCCTGACGAACTTGCAGTAAACGTCGTTGAGGTCGAGCCGGTCGGGCTGGGCGTTCAGCTCCAGGACCACCCCCCGCTCGATCGCCGCGGTGAGGATCTTCTCCATATTCACGTCGATCGGAGGCCGTTTCCCGATCAGCCGGGTGGTGGGGTGGTCGAGAATACTGACGTGGGGGTTGTCCAGGGCTCTTAAGATCCGGTCGGTCTGTTTTCCGGCGGGGAGATCGAACTTGTAATGGACGGCGGCCACCACCAGGTCCAGTTCCTTCAAGATCCCGTCGGGGAGGTCGAGGGTGCCGTCCTCCATAATATCGACCTCGATCCCGGTCAGGACGCTGAAGCCGTCCAGTTTCTCGTTCAGCTTCCCGATCACCTCGATCTGCTTTTCCAGCTGGCCGGGGTCGAGCCCGGCGGCCACCGTCAGCCTCCGGGAATGGTCGGTGACGGCGATATATTCGTATCCCCGCTCCCGGGCGGCCTCGGCCATCTCCCGGGCGGTGTAATCCCCGTCCGATTCTTCGGTGTGGACGTGAAGGTCGCCCCGGATATCGTCGAGGGTGACCAGGTCGGGGAGCTTTCCTTCCCGGGCGGCCTCGATCTCGCCCCGGTGCTCCCTCAACTCGGGGGGGATGAAGGGCAGGTCCACCGACCGGTAGACCTCCTTCTCGGTTTTCCCGGCCACCCGTTTTTCGCTGTCTCCTTTTCCCTTAAAGACCCCGTATTCGCTGATCTTCAGGTTCCTGCCCTGTCCGATCTTGCGGATCGCGATATTGTGGGGCTTGGAACCGGTGAAATAGACCAGGGCGGCGCCGTAGCTGACCTGGGCCACCACCCTGAGGTCGACCTGGAGGCCGGAGCGGAGGATCACGGACGACTTGGTCTTCCCCCTCGAGACCGTCTTCTCCACGTCCTCGAAGCCGGTAAACCTATCCATCACTTTCTCCCGGGAACCCCGCTTGCAGGTGACCAGGATATCGAGATCCCCGACCGTCTCCTTGCCCCGGCGGTAGCTTCCGGCCACCGTGACTTCCTTGATCTCCCTTGATTTTCTCAAGTGTTCGACCAGGGGAGAGGCGAACTCCGCGGCCCGGGCCAGCTTGAAGCGGCCCGGCCCTCGCGCGCGCCGGGCTTCAATCTCTTCCAGGATGGACTGCCGGGTTTTCTCTCCGAACCCCTCCAGTTCCGCGACCTTTCCCGAGCGGGCCGCCTTTTCCAGTTCCTCCAGGGAGGAGATCCCCAGTTCCCCGTAGAGGGCCTTGACTTTTTTCGGGCCCAGACCGGCCAGCTCCATCATTTCGCTCAAGCCGGGGGGCGTTTCCCGGCGGATTTCCTCCAGCTGGGAGAGCTTCCCGGTCTTCACGATCTCCTCGATCTTCCCGGCCAGGTCCTCCCCGATCCCGGAAAGCCGGGTCAGGTCCTCGCCGTTCTCCATCATCTCCCGCGCGCTCCGGGATTGGCCCTCGATCGTCCGGGCCGCTTCCCGGTAGGCCCGGACCCGGAACTGGTTGGCCCCCTCGATCTCCAGCAGGTCGGCCACCTCGGTGAAGATCTCGGCGATGTCGGCGTTGTGAACAGGCATTACTCCTTCCATATTTTAATCGGTATCGGTATTTGCCTTCGTTATAACCCGACTTTCGCTATTCGGCCTATTTTTGAGTCGTAAGTCCCTGCAAATCAACAAAATCTTCCCAAAGGTCTGTACTACATTTTGACTGCTCTTTTTGCAGTTATCCGGGGGGGAGGCTGTTTTGGCAACCTCCATCCCAGCTGACTGAGCAGCAATTGTTGTTCCTTTTCCGGCTGGG
>PWXJ01000156.1 GCA_003561965.1 PVC group bacterium | reverse complement strand
CTGGAGGAGATCGCCGCCCTGATCCGGGAGAAGGAATACTCCCGGATCCCCATCTACTCCGGGAAGATGGAGAACGTGATCGGTCTGCTCTATCCCAAGGATCTCCTGATCGCCCGCTCCCGGGGCACGGACCGCCCGGTCCTGGCCGATCTTCTCCGCCGCCCCTACTTCATCCCCGAGACGATGAAAGCCTCCCGGCTGCTCAAGGAATTCCTCTCCCGGAAGATCCATATCGCCCTGGTGGTCGACGAATACGGGGGGATCGCCGGCTTGATCACCCTCGACGACCTGGTGGAGGAGATTGTCGGCGAGATCCGGGAACGGGGGGAATCCCCCCCCAGCTACCAGGGGGTGGACGGGGATACCATCCAGGTGTCGGGAAGGATCGAACTCGATACGCTCAACGATGATTTCGGCCTCGACCTCCGCGGCGAGAATAGCGTCACCCTGGGGGGCTTCCTCTGCGAGCGGCTGGGCCGGCTCCCCCAACCGGGGGACGAACACCGGAAAGCCGACATCAGTTTCACGGTGGTCAGCCTGAAGAAGCGCCGGGTCGACCAGGTGCTGATGCGCCGGCCGGGCCTGGCCGCCGCCCTCCGGGCCGGCGGGGAAGATGGATAAATGAGCCTAGAAATCACCATCCTGGTTATCTTGCTCTGCCTGGCGCTCCACGCCTTCTTTTCGGCATCCGAGATGGCCCTGGTCTCCGTCAACCGGCTCCGGATCAAGCACCTGGCCGAAGCCGGCAGCCGCCGGGCGAGGATCCTGGAGAGGATGCTGGAGAACCCGGAGACCTTCCTCTCGACCACGATGGTCGGGATCAACCTCTTTCTCATCCTCGGCGCCGGACTGGCCTCGGATATCTTCTCCCGCCGTCTCGGGTTCGGCGACCGGGGCGCCCTGATCGCCACCGTGGTGATGCTGCCCCTGATCCTGGTCTTCTCCGAGATCACCCCCAAGAACCTCAGCCGCTCCCGCCCGACCCGGGTCAGCCTCTTTCTCGCTTACCCCCTGCTGGCGGCCTTTCATATCCTCTACCCCCTGGTCCGGGTCATCTCCTGGATCTCGACCCGGCTCCTCCGGGTGGTCGGTCTGGTCCCCGAGGCCAACCGGCTCTTCACCTCGGTGGACGATATCCGGCTCCTGATCGAGGAGGGCTTCCGCCAGGGGACGCTCTCCCGGGACGAGGAGAGGATGATCTCCCGGGTCTTCGAGTTCGGGGAATACGAGGCTTCCGACGTGATGGTCCCCCTGATCGACGTCAACCTCGCCCCGGAGAGCGCCGACGTGGCCGATATCCGCCGGATGATCGGCGAGTTCGGCCATACCCGGATCCCGGTTTACCGGGACCGGGTCGACAAGATCATCGGGACCGTCCAGGTCTCCGACCTGGTCCTGGCGGAGGGGGAGGAGGAGATCGCCGGTTTTATCCGCGAACCCTATATCGTCCCGGAGTCGAAGCCGCTCGACGAACTGCTGGAGGAACTGCGCAACAGCGACGTCAATATGGCGATCGTGGTCGACGAATACGGCGGGGTCGCCGGGATCGTCACCCTGGAGAATATCATCGAGGAGATCGTCGGCGAGATCCGCGACGAGTACGACCCCGACGAGTCCGCCCCCTTTCGGATCAAGGCCGGCGTGGTCGAGGTTTCGGGCAGGATGCGCCTCGACGAGCTGAACGACGCCCTCGGCCTCGGTCTCCCCGAGGACCGGGAGGAGGAGACGATCGCCGGTTTCGTGATCGATCTTCTGGGGCGGATCCCGGCCTCGGGGGAGAAGGCCGCCTGGGGCGATTACAGTTTCCGGGTCTCCCAGGCCACCGACCGGAGGCTGGTCCGGCTGGAGATCAGCGGACCGGACCTCTCCGGGAAGAAGGATTCACCGGAAGAAGGAGAAGCCCACGCCTGAGTTGTTTTCCGCTTTTTCCAGTCAAACGCGGGATTGACCTCCGTGGAGGGAAGGAAGCGAGAGATGAAGAATAGTTTTTCGGCGATGATGGCTGCCGGGATGCTGGTTCTCGTCCCCGCCGCCGGGGCCGGGCTGGTCGAGGGCTGGGACTTCGAGCTCGGCCCCGAGGTCGGACATTTCCAGTACCGGGAATCCCACTTTATGCGCGAGTACGGGATGCAGTACGGCGGCTACCTGGCCCTGGGCCTCCGGTTAGTTCAGCCCTGGCACTTTCAATTTTTCGGCTCCTACGTGGGTGGGGATATCACCTATGACGGGGGTTATTGCGCTATCTGGGGCTGCCGGCCCCTCAAGGGAGACAGCTCGAACTTCATCATAAATATACGGGGCCTGGCCGGCTACCGGCTGACGGCCGGCAAATTCCGGATTATGCCTTATTCCGGGTTCGGTTACCGCTACCTGGATAACGATCTCCGGGACCTGGAGACAAGATGGTACCTCCTGGGGATGGGCTATCTCCGCCAGCAGACCTACTTATATCTTCCCCTGGGCTGTGAACTGGCCCTGCCGGTTTCCCGGGACGGCCGCTGGGAACTGGGCCTGCGGGGGGAGTTTGACTGGATGTTCTACGGCTTCCACGTCGCCGACGGGATCAGGCTCGACAACCAGAGCGGCTGGGGGTTCCGGCTGGCGTCCTTTCTCCTCCGGGAACTTGACGATAATCTCGCCATTAAGCTGGAACTCTCCGCCGAGTACTGGAAGATCGGCGAATCCGACATCAACCGGGGCTTTCTGGAGCCGGCCAACGCCAGCAATTATTACAGTTGCCGGCTCGGCCTGGTCTTCTGAATTCTCAGGAGGGCGGATATGAAACTGGAAAAGCGGATCGCGCTGGCCCGGGGAGAAGGGAGGGCCGAACTCCTCCTGAAGAACTGCCGGG
>PWXJ01000284.1 GCA_003561965.1 PVC group bacterium | reverse complement strand
TACCCTGGGCGACGCCGGGGCCCTGAAGGACCTCCCCGGGAGCGGATCGGATTTCGACCCCGAAGCACTGGACCGCCTCCAGCGGAAGTTCTTCCGCCGCTACTATTACCGCCCCCGCTACGTCGCCCGGCGCCTCAAGGAAGTAGGTTCCTGGAAGGAGATGGCGGGGTTGGCCCGGGCCGCCCTGGCCATCCGCTGAGAGGGTTATTATGGACACCTTGGACAGAGATCGAGAGAGACTGAAACTCCTGGTCTGCGCCTTCGCCCTGGTGATGGTCGGGCTGTTCGCGGTCTTTATCTTCGCCGTCCCGGTCCGGACCGGGACACCCCAGGTCTTCCGCTTGAGGTATTACGCCCTCCAGGACGGGTTGGAAGGGGGGCCGCTCAGCTCCTCCCTCGGCAATTTCGACTGGCGCAAGGCCTTCGTCTGGCGGGCCTCCGACACCGAGTACCGCCAGCGCCAGTTCACCCAGTTCTTCGAGATGCTCACGCCCCGGCTTTACGCCCATCTCTATTACGCCTTTGGGCCGTTTATGTGGCTCCCGCTATCCCTGTTGTGCGCGCTGGCCATCGGATTCCTGATCGCCCTGGTGGTCCGGCAGTGGACCGGGAGCTGGCTGCCGGGCGTGGTCGCCGGCGGCTTCTGGCTGCTGACCACCGAGGTCCTGGTCGGCCACCACGCCCCCATCCGTTACGCCAAGGACTTCGCCACCCTCCAGATTCTGGGAATTATCTCTCTGCTGCTGGCGGCCCGGAGTTCCGGAAGTCGCCGGCGCGCGCTCTGTTTTTCCGCCGCCGCCCTGGTCTGGTGGCTGGGTCTCTTCACCGACGAGTATCTTCCCTTTCTCTTCCCCGCGCTGGCGGTGGCGATTCTCACCTGGCCCTGGCTCAAGCCGGTCCGCCTCCGTCTGCTCACCGTCTTTTTCATTCTGCTTGGCGCCGGCTTTCTGCTCTTCTGGTTTGTGCTCCCCGATCTGATTACGCCCGATTTTAAGGAACCGCTGGCCGGCTTGGTCGTCAGATCGTTTCCTGATCTGTCGGAGAAAGTTGTTTATAACCTGAAATATCTTATCCTCAATACTCAGGATGTCTTCAGCTATACATTCGGCTCTCCCCCGCCGCGACATACTGCCCAGATCATCCTGGCGTCCCTCTCCGGCGTCTTGCTGTTGACGATGATTTATATCCATCGAACCTGGAGGGGATGGTGGAGGATGATGCTCTTCTGGATTATCACCGCGGTTGCGGCCGGCGGAATTCTCCTTCCGGAAGGGATCGATATTCTCCACCAGCACACTTACTATAATCGTCCTCTGGTGGTTCTTTTGCTGGTTGTTGTCGGGCTGTTCACCTCGAATATCTTTAATCGGGGACGGGTTCGGCCGGCTCTGTCCTGGTTGGGGTTGCTGACGGTATGCGGCTTGCTCAATTATTTCACGATTATACCCTCGCTGAGGTCCACCCCCGACAAAGGCTTCCTGACCGTATATGGTTTAGAGGATATCCTGCAATTAGACGCCCGTTTAAAGAGCGGAGATCTCCCAGTTCCGGTTATGCTCTCCTATCCCCAGTTCCGGGATGTCGTTGACGGGGTGTACCACGAGCTGGAATACCTCCCCTGGCATACGTTAGATGACGGGAATCCACCCTGGTCGCTATACCGGTCGATCGTTCCCCGGCTGTATATCCGTCACTTCGAGGAGGGTTCGCTCCGGGCCGATCCCCGGCAGTTCAGCGCCTGGCGGGATACCGACGAGGGGATTTACCGGGCCGAGGCGCTCTGCCTCTACGATATGCCCGCGGGTACGGTCTGGGACCTGACCGGGCTCAGGGAGAATATTCTGGACCCGGCAGCGGAACTGAAATGGCGTTCGGGTCCCGGTTTTATCCAGAGAGCCGTGCCTAGGGCCGACCTGCTGGGCGAGGCGCCGGTGGTTATCCTGGATAAAGGGAAATGGAGGACGAGTCTGGAAGTTCCGCTTTCCGATTCGCCGCTGGCCGCGGTGATCGCGGTTCGCCACGATGGTCCCGCCGCTCTGAAATTGCGTTCCGGGGCGATCTCCAGGGAAATTGAATGCGACTACGGTTGGTCCTGGCGGATCTTCGCCATTGATCTGGCCGCCGATTCATCCGGGATGGAGGCCATTCTGGAAACCGGAGGAGAAGCCGAGGTGATCGGCCCGGTCCTGGTCCCGGCGGAGAGCGTTGCCGACCTGTCAGCGCACCGTCGCGCAAATTTTTCCCCGGCCGGGATCCCCTTGCTCCGGGTCCGGGGACATCCCCGGCGCTGACCGTGCCCGTCACGGAGACCGGGAATCAACTTTACAATATTAGGTGGAACAGGATGGAGAAAAACCTGCCATCACCGGCACTATCGCAACTACGGAGTGCTTCGAATCCGGCCCGATTGCTTCGGCATCCGGCCGCAGCCCCGGTCCTGATCGGGTTTTTTCTCCTGTTGACTTTTGGCGCCGACCTGGCCTGGCCGTCCCGAAAGAGCTATTTCGCCACCTACACCTACGCCTTCAAGAATTTCACCGTCCTCCATCCCGTCCCGACCGAGTCCTTCATCACCCCCGGCGGGGGAGGGCAGGAGATATACTCTCCGCTCTATATGGGGCTGCTCCGGATCTTCTACCGTCTGTTTCCCCACCGCCTGACCGCGATGAGGACTCTCTCGGTCGCCGCCGCGGTTATCGGGCTGTATTTCCTGCTCCTGACGGTCCGCCGGCTTTATTCCCCGCCGGAAGGAGTACTCCTGCTCTTTCTCCTCGTCACTTCTCCCGTTTACCTGGAGAGTATGCGCGCCTTCGGTTACCAATCCCTGAGCCACCTGGCGGTGATCCTCACGG
>PWXJ01000094.1 GCA_003561965.1 PVC group bacterium | reverse complement strand
CTCGTAGGCGTCGAGGTCGCGGGCGATCCGGGTATTGGGAAACTCCTCCCGGGCCTCCTCGAGCATCTCCCGGATCGAGAGGTAGCGGGGGCTGATATGGACCAGGACCAGCTTCCCCACCCCGGCCTTCCGGGCCAGCCGGGCGGCCTGGCGGGCGGTGGTATGGCCCTTCAAGCCGCTCTCGCCGGCCATATCGTCGGCGAACATCCCGTCGTGGATCAACAGGTCGGCCCCCCGGACGAAATCCTCGGCCCCGGCAAAGGGACGGGTATCGACCATATAGACCACCGTCCTCCCCGGCCGGGGCGGACCGAGCACCTCCTCCGGCCTGACCGCCTTACCCCCTTCCAGGGTCACCGCCTCGCCCGACTGGAGCCGCTTGTAGAGAGGGCCGGCCGGGACCCCGAGCCGTTCGGCCGCGGCCAGGTCGAACCTCCCCGGCCGGGGGTGTTCCCGGAGCCGGTAGGCCAGGGTGAAGACCCGGTGGTCTACCGGGAGGGCGTCGATCCGGTACTCCTCTTCCTCGATCACCAGACCCCCGGAGAGCTCCCGGACCTCCAGCGGGTAGGCGACCCCGAACTTCAGGTACTTCCGGGAGAGGTCGACGTAACCGCGGATCCCCGGGGGGCCGTAGATGGCCAGGGGCGCCGACCTCTCCCCCATACTCATCGTCATCAGCAGCCCGGCCAGACCGATCACGTGGTCGCCGTGGAGGTGGGTGATGAAGATCGCCCTCAGCCGGGCCCAGCCCAGATGGGAACGGGCCAGCTGGAGCTGGGTCCCCTCGCCGCAGTCGAAGATGAAAATCTCCCCTTCCCGGAGCAGGGCCGTCGAAGGCAGCATCCGCCGGGAAGTCGGAAACGCGCCCCCGGAACCGAGTATGACCGCTCTCATTATGGATATATCCACTTTCTGGAAAATCAACCGGAGGGGGATCTCCCTCCGCGGATGAACCTCATTCCGCGCCGAGGTTCTTCGGTATCTTCTTTGCCACTTCAGGTAACAACCAGCGATCCTCAAGAATCAATTCAATCGCCTGTTTAAGATTGCTCTTGGTCTCTTCCACGGTTTCTCCCTGTCCATTGGCCCCGGGCACTTCCGGGCAGATGGCCCAATAGCCGCCTCCCGGATCCGCTTCAATAATTGCCGTAAATTCAGCTTTCATTGTCACTCCCTCCGTTAATTCACTGTTTGCAAGTCACGACACGGCCATAACTATAACCGGTTTAAGACTTGAGCCTAAGGGAAAAATGTGAAATCAAGGGCAACAGGCGCATAGGCGCGGGGACGGGTAGGCAATTTGCGTCTGCGACCAAGGACAGGAAGGGCGGAGGGGGAATCCCCCTCCGTCCTTTTCAATGGGGATGTGGGACATCCCGGAGAGTGGCTATCTCGGGATTCATTGAAGATCGGGGTTCGGACGGCGCGGGACGGGCACCGGAAGATTTCCCCGGCTTGACACCTTCCGGAACCGGAAAGCTACCTGGAGACCGGGATATCGTCCGGGGCGCCGAAGTAGAGCCGGGAGACACCGCGGATCGCCCAGAGCCCCGAAGTCTGCCGAAAGATTCCGATATCGTCCGTGCCGTCCCCGGCGTAACCGCCGGCCACCGGGGAGTCCCCGGACCGGCCGAAGTAAAATCTGCTCAACCCGTTTACCGCCCACAGTCCCGTCGAAGGACGGAAAATGGCCGCCGACCGGGTCCCGTCCCCGTCGTAATCCCCGGGCACCGGGATGTCGCCGGCGGCGCCGAAGTAAACCCGGGTGAACCCTCGGACCGCCCACATACCTTCCCCGGCGGCGACCATCGTGGAAGGACGGAATACGGCCGGGGCGGCGGTGCCGTCGCCGTCATAGTCCCCGGGAAGGGGGCGGTCGAACTGTAACCCGAAATAGAACCGGGTCAGCCCCCGGATCGCCCAGAGACCGGTCCGGGGGCGGAATATCCCGATGTCAACCCTCCCGTCACCGGAGTAGTCGGCGGGTACCGGGATATCACCCCGGATTCCGAAATAGGTCCGGGTCACCCCCCGGATCGCCCAGAGGCCGGTGGACGGCCGAAAGATCCCGGGGGCAGCGGTGCCGTTTCCGTCATAGTCGCCACCAACCGGGATGTCGAAGTTTGTTCCGAAATAGGTCCGGGTTACGCCTCGAACCGCCCAGAGGCCGGTGGCGGGGCGGAAGATCGCGATATCCGGCTCTCCCGATCCGTCATAATCCGATCCCGCGACGAGAGGAGTGGAGGGGAAAAGACTCCGAACCAGGTTGGAATAAAGCACCGCCGCGCTGGAGGCCGGCCCGTCCAGGCTCCCGTTGAGCAGGACGATGACGGTCGCGTCCCGGGCGGGGAGATAGAACATCGCGCTGTTGTAACCGACAAATATCACCCCGTCGTGTCCCACCCCCTCCGCGATATACATCATCCCCAGACCGTAAGCGCCGAAGTCAGTGCGCCCCTTCCAGTCCAGCTGACGGCGGTGCAGTTCCCGGCTGATCAGCGAGCCCCGGGCCAGGGCTCGCGACCAGGTCGCCAAATCCTCCAGGGTGGAGACCATCGCCCCGCTGCCGAAATCCTGGGAGGGATTGAACCGGGTCCCGTCGATCGGCCGGGTATGTCCGCTCCAGCCCGGACAGATGGATGCCATCACCGCCGGAACCCAGTAGGCCCGGGCGGGGAGACCGGGCATCTCGGAGTCCGCCGGGTAATAGGTATTCTCCAGTCCGAGGGGCTCGAGGATCCGGGCGGCGATCTCCTCCCCGAGGTAAGTCCCGGTCACCTCCGAGCGGGTCAGCCATTCCACGATCATCCCCAGCAGCACGTAGTTGGTGTTGGAATACGCCCAACCCTCCCCGGGGGGGAAATAGGG
>PWXJ01000177.1 GCA_003561965.1 PVC group bacterium | reverse complement strand
AAGACCATTTTTGGATAACTGCGCCAATTCCGCTGCCAAACCGGGATCCTCAACTAAGCGCGGCAGCAGGGCGGTCAACGCCCACGTCAAAGAAGCGTCTTTCTTCCTGACCCGCCGATAGGCGGCGGCAATACTTCGAAAGTGCCACACATCCAGACGGGATAATCGTCCACGCAACTCTGGCGAGACCCCAGGGTGTTGATCAAGTAGTTTCAGAAGGCGCTTCTTTCGGATCAGGTTGAGCCAGTTCATGGATACATCCTTTCAATAGCTGAGAGGAGTTTGCTGTTTCGCGCTTTTACGGTGTTACCAGCCTATCTCCCATAAAGCGACTTACGTAGCCTAATTATGGCAGAAGAGCGCGGAGAAGGCAATCTCCTAATCTGCCCAACGAATCTGCCCAACGATTTGCCGCTTCCAATCATTGTGTTTAAATCTCCGCTCGAATTGTTGATCTATCCATAGCTTCGCATTTGGTCTTGGTGGTCGCCCGGACCGGCAGCTTCCAGGCGATGTATTCCGTGGCCGCCCGCAGTTGTGTGATGTCGTCGCGGATCTTGACCTCCAGCCAGTAAGCCCCGGCCGGATGGGGGGCGGTGGGGGGGATGTCGACGGAGATGAAGAGCCCCTCGGGGTCCATCGCGACCTGGCGGCGGAAGCGGACTTCCCGGTCCGGGGCGGAGTCGCTCAGCTTTCTCGCGACGGACCGGGCCCGGGGGGCGGGGATCTCCCCGATCGTCCAGGGCATCGGAATATCGGGGCCGAAGTCGAAGCCGGCCTTCTCCTTCCGGGTGGCGAAACAGCGGTAGAGGCCGGGTTCGCCGGTTTGCACTTCCTTCGCCCGGGTGTACATCACCTGGAGCGCCTGCTTGGAGATCTCCCCGTCTTCCCCGATCCGCTGGCGGAGGCGGAGGTAGGGTTTCCGGCCGTTGTAAACGGCCAGGGAGTTTCTGGTCAGGTAGAGATCGCGGTAGCTGTAGGAGGTGCGCACCGGGAGGCGGAAGCGCTCGCGGAGCCGGTCGATGATCCTCTCCGGGGCGAAGGCCGGGTCGCCTTCGGGGTCGACCAGGAAGTGGGCCTCGTAGTAGGACTTGACGGCGAATCCGGCCCGGCGGAGCCGCCGGAGGAGGAAGGCGTAGCGGAGGTCGATCGAGAGGACTTCCAGGCCGGAGGCTACGGCGACGGCGGTGGCAAAGGAGGCGGCGGCGAGCAGCGTCGCCCCGGCCACCGACTGGCTCCCGGTCACCCGGAGGAGGAGCCAGAGGAGGACGGTGTAGACGGGGTCGTGGTAGAGGAGATCGGCGCGGAGCGAGGGCCAGCCCTCCCGGAGGGCCCGGAGGAAGTAACTCCCCCGGGATTGACGGCGCCCGGGAGGGGCCGCCCGGTAACGCCGGAAGGCCTCCTTGAAGTAGTGGGCCAGCAGCCCCGGTTTCTCGGCCAACGGGCCGACCACGGCCAGGAGCGGCGCCCGGGCGGCGGGAGAGAGCCCGGGGGCGAACAGGCGGAGCAGCCCGCCGGCGGCCAGGGTGGCGGAGGTGCTGACGATCCAGGCGGTGATCTCGTCCCGCCCCAGCCGGAGGCCGAAGGCGATGAAGGGGTTGGGGTCGAGGCTGACCAGGCCGGAATGGGGGTCGTCTCGGTTCAAGGGCCGGAGCGGGACACCGGCAGGACCGGTGGGGTTTTTCTCCATAGAGAACTCCGGAATTTACACTTCCGCCCGGGTACGGGGCGGGGCCGCACCGGTTTTTCGATGAGCATAGGCCAGCACGAAAGATTGGATCGCATTGGGCTGAGGGCGATGGCTCAATTCCTTCAGCGGGACCCACTCCCAGGCGTCGTGTTCGGAGCTGAGCCGGACCTCGCCGCCGGCGGGGCGGGCTTCCATAGAGAGCAAAACAACTTTGACCTTCGGCATTTCAAAGGTGGTGGCTCCCGCCAGGCCGGTGATTTCGATCTCCAGTCCGGTTTCCTCGCGGGTTTCCCGGACCAGGGCGGAAACGAAGTCCTCCCCGGGGTCCACCTTGCCCCCCGGCCATTCCCAGCGCCCCGGGAAATTACGGCTGTCGGCTGACCGCCTCAGCAGCAGGCACCTCCCGGATCCGTCGAGGATGACCGCCTTGACTGCCATAGAGTACGGTTTCATCGATCAGCTTCTCCTCTTCTTCCGCCTCACCACCTCCCAGCCCGCCCGGGCCAGGATTTCCGGGAATTTCTCCACCGCTTCGCGATCGTACTTGCGGACGGGGTCCAGGCCGGGATCGGACCAGGGCAGGATGCAGTCGTGGATCTTCGCCTCGTCGTCGCGGGGCTTGCCGTAACGCCAGCCCTCCCGGACTCGCTCCGCGTTCCAGCGGCCGTGCTCCATCTCGGCCATCCGCTCGATTTCCTGCCTGGAGAACTTGACCCGGATCTTCGGCCGGGCCGCGGCCCGGACCGCGAAGCCGCATTTTTCCAGGATCACCCTGGCGTAACGGGCCTGTTCCCGATTGGCTTTCCGGTAGGTCTCGTCGAGTTTCTCCCAGGGGCGCATATTCTCGGGCAGGCGCCCGGCGCTATTAGCCACGTAGCGCTGGTGGAATTCCCTGGCCATATCCTCGACCCGCTTGGGGTCGAGGTCCGCTCTCCCCGGACGGAGCAGGGCGTGGAAGGTGGCCCGGTCCAGCGGGAGGGGCATCAGGTTGGCGACCCCCTTCCAGAGCGGGTCGGCGATCAGGTCATCCGCCGCACCGCCGGACCCGCGGGTGATCACGACGCGGGCCCCCAGGGCCAGGGCCGCCCGGTACTCGAAGGCGCTCAGGGGTCCGCCGCCGAACCCGACGCAGACCACGTCGCGCGGGTCGATGCCGCCGTCGATCAGGTCCTGCCAGCTTTT
>PWXJ01000198.1 GCA_003561965.1 PVC group bacterium | reverse complement strand
CCCCGCCCGCCCCAGGTGGATCCGGGCCGGGTAGGAGTTGTAGCGGAGGAAACCGGCGCAGGCCCCGGCCGCCGCCAGGGCCAGGAAGGGGACAAACGGCTGATGGGGGAGGCCGGCGAAGAAGAGCGTGACGGCGGCGATGGCGGCCAGCCCGGCGGCCAGCCCGTCCACCGTGTCGATCAGCGAGAAGGCGTTGGTTATCCCGACCACCCAGATCAGTAGGAGAATCGGACCCGCCCATCCGGTGTGGATTTCTCCCCCCGGGAAGAAGGTGATCACGTCCATCCGGTAGCCGCATCCGAGCAGAGCCAGGCCGGCCAGGGCCTGGAGGGCGAGCTTCCCGCCGGGTGGGACCTTGCGGACGGCGTCGCGGAGGCCGAGGAGGAGCATCAGGGCGCCTCCGAGCACCACCCCCAGGTACTCACAGTCGTACACCCCCAGCAGTCTCCCCCGGCTGAAGAGAAAGGCGGCCCCGGTGACCAGGACGAAGGAGATATAGATCACCACCCCGCCGGAAAGAGACAGGACCCGCTTCTTCAGCCGTCCGCTTCCGTTGTGACGGGAGATCCCGTAGCGGGAAGCGATCCGGATCAGGAACCGGGTGAGGATCAGAGAAAGAACAGCGGTGGCCGCGAATACCAGGATATTCATACGGTTATTCTACCAGTTCCCGGTACATTTGGAAGGTCTTCTCGGCCATCTTCTCCTTGGTGAACTCCTCCTCCACTCTCCGCCGGCCCCGGCGGCCCAGCTCCTCTCCGAGTGCGGGGTTGTCCAGGATCCGGTTGAGCGCCCGGGCCAGGGCCGGGGAGTCCCGCGGGGGCACGACCAGGCCGGTGACCCCGTCGAGATTGGCATAGGTGACCCCGGTGTCGAGCCGGGTGCTGACCACCGGGCGGGAGCTGGCCATCGCCTCCAGCTGGACGATGCCGAAGGCCTCGTTGCGGGAGATCGAGGGCAGGCAGAAGACGGAGCAGGCCCGGAGATGGGCCCGGAGGTCGAGGGGGGAGACGTCGCTCAGCAGGGAGATTCTCTCCTCCAGGCCGTGGGAGACGACCATCATCTTCAGGGCGTCGAACCCCTTCCCGCTTCCGATCATCACCAGGTGGCCGTCCACCTCCTCCATCGCCTTCACCAGGTACTCCGCCCCCTTGTACTGGGTCAGGCGGCCGATGAAGAGGACGATCCGGTTCCCGAGCCGCTCCCGGATCCGGACGGCCACCCGGTCGATCTCTTCGGTCTCCCGGAAGAGGTCGAGATCGATCCCGATCGGGATCAGGACGCACTTCTCCCGGAATCTCCGGAGGACTGGGGAGCCGAGCAGGTAGCGGGGGGAGGCGACAACGATCTTCTCCGCCTGTTTGAGAAACTTCAGCAGCAGGGGGCGGTAGATCGTCCCGGTGATCTTCTGCTTGACGATGTCGCTCTGGTAGACGACCGTCAGCTTTCCCCGGGGCCGGGCCTTAAGGTAAGCCAGGGTGGCCAGGGGGTTGGGGTGGTGGACGGTGACGATGTCCCCGGCCAGTTCTTTCAGCAGCCGGGGGAAGGAGGGGGAGATCGGGGTGGAGAAGATTCTGCCCAGGCTGCCGGCCCGGACCACGTCGACCTCGTCCACCTCTTCCCGGACGGTACGGCGGGAGGTATTGGAGACCAGGACCCTCAGGTCGGTCCGGTCCTTCAGTCCCTGGCAGAGGTCGAGGAGGTAGGTCTCCATCCCCCCGCGGTAAGGGTGATAGTACTTTCCGACCTGTAGCACACTGAATTTCATTGCTTCGTCTTCCGGTTTCCGAGGAGACCTCCCTTCTCGGAATTATATCTCAAATCTTCCGCGGCGAAAACGATGGATTCGGAATGATTAGGATACCGCCGCCGCTATCTTTCCGACAGGATCCCCCTGTAAATAGCGGTCACCCCGTCCGCCATCTTTCCGATGGTGAATAGCTCCGCCCGCCTCCGTCCGGCCGCGCCCAGTTTTTTCCGCCGCCGTCCGTCTTCAGCCAGAGTGATGATCGCCTCGGCCAGAACGGCCGGTTGCCGCGGAGGGACCAGAATCCCGGTTTCCCCGTCGATCACCACTTCAGGGATGCCGCCTACAGTCGTGGAGATTACCGGCAGCCCGGCGGCCATCGCTTCCAGGTTGGCCCGCCCGAATCCCTCGGAGCGGGAGGGGAGGACGAAGATGTCGAGAACGTCCAGGATCTCCGACTGGTCTTCCCGGGCCCCGGTGAAGATGACCTTCTTCTTCAACCCCAACCCCGCCGCCTGGTTTTCCAGGCGCCGCCGATAATCCCGGTAGGCGGGATAAACGGCCTCCCCGGTGATCAGGAATCGGGCCGAGGGAACTTTCGCGATGACCCGGACCGCCGCCCGGAGAAGTTCCTCGTAGCCTTTGAGGGGAGCGAAATGGCCGACGGTCCCGATCGCGATCTCGCCGGGCCCCAGCCCCAGATCCTTTCGTGCCCGGCTGATCTCGGCTTCAGTTCGGGGCCGGGATATCTCAACCCCGTTGTAAACCACCTCAGTCCGGTCCAGCCCGCCCAGTTCATCTTTCACCGCGGTCGAGTTGGCGATAATCCGTTCGGGAAAGAAACGGGCCAGGATCCGGAAGGTCCTCCCCAACCCCCCCCGCCCGGGAAGATCCCGGAAGTGCCAGATCAGCGGCCGACCGGCCAGGAAGGCGGGGATGACGGCCAGCAGGTGGGCCTTGATGCCGTTGGTATGGACAAGCGAGATCTCTTCCTCCCGGATCAGGCGGTACAGCCGGATGATCACGGGCGGCAGGAGAAAAGGCAGAGCCGGGAGGAGGCGGAGGGCGGACGGACGGCTCCTCCTGCTCGCCCCGAGCAGGGCCGCAGGGAGGGGGACGATTCGACAGT
>PWXJ01000228.1 GCA_003561965.1 PVC group bacterium | reverse complement strand
TTACGGTTTCAGTATACTTTTCACTGATTTCCGGTCAAACAAATTAACCTCGTTCGCTGCTGGAGGTCAAGATGCAGAAGCTGGCCGAGATCCCCCTCTCCGCGATCACCGTCCCCGAGGGACACCTCCGCTCCCAGAGCCTGGAAGAGAGGTCCCTGGAACGGCTGGCCCGTTCGATCCTCTCCGCCGGCCTGCTGGTCCGGATCCTGGTCCGTCCGCTGGGCCGGGACCGCTACGAACTGGTGGACGGGGAGCGGAGGCTCAAGGCCTTCCAGGGCCTCTACGAAAGCCAGGGCCGGAAGTGGATCGCCATCCCGGCGATCGTCGAGGAGATGGACCGGAAGGAGGCGATCCGCCGCCAGCTGGCGATGAACGAGAACCGCCGTGACCTCACCCCCTACGAGAAGGCCCGGGGTTACAAGCAGGCCTGGCGGACCGGGTATTTCGAGAACCGCCGGGAGCTGGCGGAACTGATCGGGAAATCCCCGGGGACGGTCGGCCGTTCAATCGATATCTTCGACCGGTTCCCCCGGGAGGTGATCGAGGCCTTCGAGAGCGGGAAGCTGAAGCAGGCCCACCTCCACTTCTTCTACGCCCTCCCCGACCGGGAGGCGATGCTCAAGCTCTGCCGGGCGATTATCCGCGACGGCTTGAAGTCGGCCGCCGCCCGGACCCTGGCCAACCGGCTCGACGAGAGGTGGCTGAGCGGGGACCGGGAACGGCTGATCGAGGTGGCGGAGAAGGATGAAAAGGTCGGGCCGCTGCTCGGCGACGAGATCGTGATCGCCGACCTGGTCAACAAGAGCAAGCTGACCCTGGTCTACCCCGACCTGACCCGGCTGCGGGAACTGGCCCGCCTCCTGGGCCGCCTGGTCGAGTCCACCCCCTACCAGGCCGCGATAAACCGACCGGTCACTGATTATTGATCACTGCCTCAGTACCGCGGGTACTCCGGCATCAGCTCCCCGGCGGTGAAGACCTTGATCCCGCCGTCCGGCCGGGCCTGGCAGGCGACCAGGCAGTCCGCCCCGCCGAACTGGAAGATCCAGTCCAAACAGCCGCCGCAGGGGGTGAAGTGCCCGCACTCGGCGGCGATGATGATCGCCTTCAGGTCCCGGGAACCGGCGGCCACCATCGAGGTGATGGCGTTGACCTCGGCGTGGACGTCGTGGCAGCGGAAGATGTGTTCGGCGTTGCAGCCGGTGAAGATCTTCCCCTCCCCGGTCAGGAGGGCCGCCCCGACCCTGGTATCCCCCTGGATGTAGGCGTTCTCCCGGCACTTCCAGGCGGCCGCCGCCAGGTCCCGCCATTGCCGGTCCGATAATCCGTTGGTCGCGGGCATAATTCCTCTCTCGTCGGTGATGGTTGGTCAGATGAATTGCGCCGTTTCCGGGTGGAGTTCGGCCAGCCGGGCCGCCTCTTTCGGGAAGTCGGAGAGGAACTCCAGGTCCCGGAATTCGAACCCCGGCCCGACCGCGCAACCGGTCAGGGTGTAGTCCTCGGTTGACCGGGCGGTCAGCCAGAGTCCGGCCTCGATCGCCAGGATCGGCTCCCCGCCCCTCCCGGGCGGACCCAGTAACCTCCGCTCGATCCGTTCGAGGCCGGGGCCGGCCGTCCGGAGTTCGAGCGGGCCCCCTTCGTGGTAATGCCAGATCTCGTCGGAGAGGCACCGGTGCCACCGGCTGACCTGGCCGTCGGCCAGGAGGAAGTAGATCCCGGTCAGGGCCGGGCGGACCTCGCCGGCGTCCGGATGGCTCACCCGCTTCCGGGAACGGAAGACCTCGCGGTAGTAACCGCCTTCCGGGTGGGGGGAAAGCTTCAGGGAGGAGATCAGTTCTTCCGCGCGCGGGTTCATCTTCCGGTCAGGTGGCCGCTTTCCTGCCGGCCGCCTTTTCCTCCGGGCCTTCCTCCCGGATGGTGATCCGGACCTCGGTGGCGTCGGCGTCGTAGGCGTTGTTGACCAGCTCCCGGATCAGCTCCAGGCTCTGGGAGTAGAGCCGCCGCCCGATGGTGATCAGGTGGCTCCGGTCCACCCGGACCGGGATGGTGGTTTTTGCCGGTACGTCGGCATCCATAATCTGTCTCCTGCTCCTCCCTCGCAATGATATATTAAATATACTTTTCTTTCGTAACTATTCAGGACCCGGTAACAGAGTACCCCCCCGGCCCCGGTTTTACCGGGGCCGGAGGGAAAGTTCAGAAGATAAGCCGCGGCCACCCACTCCCACCGGCGCGTGGGATTGGGGACGATGAGTCGCGGGCTTTCTTTTCAGTTTTCCTCCTCCAGCCAGTTGGTTCTGATCCAACGGGCGATTTCCCCGGTATGCCGTTGAGCGCCGACCAAGGTCAGGTGGCGCATATCCGCGCAGTGGTCGTCGGGGTAAAACCGGAGGAACGGCTGGTGGAGAGTGACCTCGGGGTAATCCTGAAAAATCCTCTTCAGATTAGCCTCCAGGTCGGCCACCTGTTTATGGACCGGTTCGAGGTCGGCCGATTCGGGTAGAGGGCTGAAGATGAAGAGGATCGGAAAGCCGTGCTCCCGGGCCGTCTCGGCGATCCGGATCAGCCCCTCCTCGGAGTCGGGATGGAACTGAGGCCGCCAGGATATCCCGTTTTCAAACCGATCCTCCTCGAGAATATCATCGGGGTCTCCGGGCAGGGTTCCCCGGTTTTCCCAGAGAATCTTCCGGATTTCGTTATCCGATCCGAATTCACCCCGGGGCACGTCGAGACCGGCGTAGGTAATCTCCTCCCGCCCCAGGGCCCAGATGGTGTCCCGCAGTTCGCGGCGGTAGCGGAGACTGGGAAGGAGGTGAAAGGTTTTTTCCGGCGGGGCCATCCAGTTCTGCAGACGGGTGGTCCACTCCCGGACCGCCCGGGTCCCCCGGCTTCGGGCCAGGGGATAGTAGGAGGTGTAATAGATCAAAAATTCGGGCGGACCATTGCGCTCGATAAAGAAATCCAGGATATCGGCGTGGCCGGTGGTGTAGGTGAAGCCGAAGGTCCCCAGGTTCCAGGTCTTCAGGCCGGTCCGTTCCATCAGATCCGGCGCGAGCAAACCGCCCAGGCAGGCGCTGTCTCCCAGCAGGAGCAGATCCTGTTGTTCATTGACCAGCGTGGAGTGGGCCACCTGCCACTGGACTATGCTCTCGGCGATATCCGGCGCCACCGCCGGGTTGTAGAACCGGTGGCGGACCAGGTCCTTATGCTCGGTCCGGGGTTGAAGGGCGAGAAATAACTCGACCAGGACGATGATCCCCGCCGCCAGAAATAGTCCCGCGGGCCGCCGTCCCCGGCGGATGGCGGAAGCGGCGAAATCAAAATTGAAAATAGATGAACTCACTGATCTCCGGTGCTCCAAAGATGACGATACCATAAAAAAGCAGGGCGTAAAACCCCGCCCGGACGCCGACCGCCCAGTTGACCCAGGGTTCGGCCGCCCGTCGGTAGTATTGATAAATCTCGAAGATGGCCAGGGGGATTCCGGCCGCCGCTACCATCCGCAGGAGCGGCCGGCTCAGGGGATCGAAGAAGGGACGGGAGACCAGGCTGGAGAGGAGATGACCGGCCTGGGCCATATTTTCAACCCGGAAGAGAAGCCAGCCCAGGCAGGTCAGGTGGAAAAAAAAGACCACCGAAAGCCAGAACCGCCAGTCCCGTCGGGTCTCGAAGGTGAGAGATTTGGACCGGCGGTGGTTTTCGAACTGCCGGTAGATGATCAGGAGCAGTCCGTGGAAAGCCCCCCAGAGGACGAAGTTCCAGGCCGCCCCGTGCCAGAGCCCGCCCAGCAGCATCGTCAGCATCAGGTTGCGGACGGTCTTCCGGTTACCGTGCCGGTTCCCCCCGAGGGGGATGTAGAGGTAGTCGCGGAGCCAGGTCGAGAGGCTGACGTGCCAGCGTTGCCAGAAGTCACTCGGGTTGGCCGCCAGGTAGGGTAAGCGGAAGTTGAGGCAGATGTCGAACCCGAGCATCCGGGCCGTCCCCCGGGCGATGTCGGTGTAGCCGGCGAAGTCGCAGTAGATCTGGAGGGCGAAGGCGTAAGTGGCCAGCAGCACCGCCGACCCCGAGGGGTCGGCCGCCCCGTAAACGCTGTTGACGACCACCGCCATATTGTCGGCGATCACCACTTTCTTGAACAGTCCGACCAGGGCCAGCTGGAGGCCGCTGGAGAACCTTTCCGGAAGGATGTTCCGGGGTTTGATGATCTGGGGCATCAGGTGGGCCCCCCGTTCGATCGGCCCGGCCACCAGCTGGGTGAAGAGACTGACGTAGAGCATCAGATCGGGGAGGCTGGTCACCGCCCGGAGTTTTCCCCGGTAGATGTCGATCGTGTAACTCATAGACTGGAAGGTGTAGAAGGAGATCCCCACCGGGAGGATGATGTTCCAGGTCGGGGGGTCGAGCCGGATTCCCACCTCCCCGGCCAGCGCGGCCAGGGAATCGCCGAAGAAGTTGAAGTACTTGAAAAACCCCAGAATGGTCAGGTTGGTGACGACGCTGGCCGTCAGGACCAGTTTCCGTTTCCGGACGGAAAGTTCGGGGTGGCGTTCCCGGTCGACCAGCAGTCCGCAACAATAGTCTACCAGGCTGGAGATCAGCATCAGGGAACAGAACCGCCAGTCCCACCAGCCGTAAAAGACATAGGAAGCGACCAGCAGCATCCGGTTCTGCCAGCGGTGGCTGAGGACGAAATAAAGCGCCAGGACGATCGCGAAAAAGATTCCGAATTCTATGGTGGCAAAGTTCATAAACGGGTGGGGGATGGATGTTCTTCGCGGTTACCGAATGAGAAGAGGCCGGGCGCGGAAATCGGGCTGTCCCGGGAACAGCGGCCCGGATAAATTACAATTGACAATCATTTACCTGTAGTAGTTAAGTATTTCGGGTATTCGCTCTCGAGGGCGAATCGGGCTTTGCAATCCAAGGGAGGGAAAGAGAATGAGAATCGGGACGGCGATAACAAGGGTATTGATTTCCGCGGTTTTTCTAATTGGAATTCTGGGCCTATCCGGGTGCGCGATGACCCCCGGCGGCGTGGCCGCTTCCACGACCCCGATCGAGGGAAGAAGCTATGTCAACCTGGGCCGGACCGTGCAAACCGACAGCCGGGTTTATCTGCTGGGCTTCATCCCGGTCACCGGCGCAAATTACACCCGCGACGCGATCGATAAGGCTGTCAGGAGCAAGCGCGGTGACGCTATGATAGATGTCACCGTCGAGTCCTTCTGGCAGTGGTGGATATTGTGGACCCGGGTGGCGACCCGGGTCGAAGGCGACGTGATCCGTTTCCAGAGGTAATTCCAGTTGCTCCGTCAGCCGGGCGAAAGGACTCGGCCTTTAGTTACCAGAGCAAGATAATGATCTTGCCCCTTCCGGTCAAGGGTTCCCCGGCGGTTTATAGTCATCGAGCCGCCGGGGGCTCGCCCGGCCGGAGCGGTTGAAAACGATCCCCTCAGCCTCCAGCAGCCGCCGTTTCAGCCCGGCCCCGCCGGTGAATCCCCCGATCCGGCCGTCGGAGCGGATCACCCGGTGGCAGGGAACGATCAGGGGGAAGGGGTTGGCGGCCAGGGCGTTGCCCACCGCCCGCGCGGCCCCGCCCCGTCCGATTCTCTCCGCCAACTCCCCGTAGGTAAAGACCGATCCCCGGGGAATCCGGTAAGCGGCCCGGTAAACGGTCTGCCGGAAGGGGGAACAGGTCTCCAGCGCCGCCGTCTCCAGGGGGATTTTGACCGTGTCGCCTCTCAGCATCCCGGCCAGGGCTGCGGCCGTACGCTTGATTTCGGCCGGCACACCGGTCCGGGCCTCCGGGTAAAGCTTCGCCCTCCGCTCCGCGCCGGAACGGCCGTCCTCCGGCAGCAGCACCCGGAATACCCGGGGCTTTCCCGCTGCCATCCCCCAGACCAGCCCCACCGCCCCCATTGGACTCTCCGCGAAGATTATCTTTTCCGGATCAGCCACGGTTTGCCGCCGATATTTAAATCCGGCCGGGCCGCCATAATGCCCATTAAGTCTTCGGCGGGCCGCCCGCCCGGCCCAGTATGGGTTCCAGCCCGGATTTTCTCAGCGTCTCCTCGGTGGGCCGTCCGTCGCTACCCCAGCCCAGCAGGCCGTAAACCCGGTCGAGCAGCCCCTTGAATTCCCCCGGGTCGAGGCTCATCCTTTTGCCGAGAAAGGGATTGACCAGGTTCTCCGGCCGGGAGAAGTAGGGGATGACCGCCTCGTCCTCCTTCCGGCCCAGCCCGAAGTTCCGGGCCAGCAGCGCCCGCTCCAGGTGGAGCACCCGGCGGCAGGATCTCTCCAGGTCCGCCTCCTCCCACTCGAACCCGGCGGCGGCGGCCAGCAGGTGGTACTCGAACGACGGGCCCTCCATCTCCCCGGCCCGGGCGAAGTTGTCGGGTGTCTTCTTCGAGTAGATCCGGGGGAAGATCTGGTCGCCCAGGGGCAGGGAGTCCTTGATCACCGAGCGGAACATATGGAAGACCGCCGGGATCTCCTTGACCTCGTAGCCGCTCTCCGGGTGGGCGGCGGCTTCCGTACCGTAAACCCGAGCGGCGACCTCGGCGATCCGCTCCCAGCTCAAGCCGTGGTCCGGCGAGCAGTAGGGCGACCAGCCCATAATGTTCTGGGCGTAGCCGTGGGCGGAGGAGATCGGGTCGCGGGTGTCGAGCGCCCACTGCAGCGCCGAGACGATCCAGAAGGGGAAGAAGACCCGGTTGATCCGGTCGCCGTGGCCGTCCCAGTGGCCGGCGTAGCCCCGGGCGGGGTAGAACTCCTCCACCAGGTCGAGTCCCAACCCCAGCCGGCGGGCCGCCCGGACCGTCCCCTCGGCCAGGGCGTCGCCCATCTCGCCCTTCCGGTAGGCGATCTTCTCCAGCAGCTCCTTCCAGAAGGCGGGGGAGGAGAAGTCGATCTTCAGCCCGTCGATCTTCTTCAGTTCGCCCCTCTCCGCCAGGCCCCGCAGCCAGGGGACCATCCCGACCAGGAGTTCCCAGTGGTTGAGGCCGAGGTCGTTGCTGATGTAGCCGATCTCGAACCCGGCCTCGAAGCCGATGTTCCAGTCGTACCAGGTATCCTTCGGCCCGGGGAAGAGCTGGGCGATGCAGTCCACCTGCCCGGAGTAGGTCTTCTTCGGGCAGAGGGTCCCGGGGACGGCGCGGTAGCTGCGGGCGTCGAAGCAGCGGACCGAGCAGCCCTCGGTGCAGGCCTGGAACCGCTGGCCGTATTTCTTCACCTTCTCCGGGTCGAGCCGGGGGGTGTGGGGCCAGCCGTGGGAGCCGTGGGCCTCCTCCCGGACCAGCCGGCAGACCCGGGCGAAGCGTTCGGGGTCGGCGATAACCAGCGGGCGGCTCCCCCGGACCGCCACCGCCAGCAGGTTCTTCGAGCCCATCACCCCGCCGAAGCCGCCCTGGCCGGAGGCCGACTCGGTCTCGGTCGCCCCGACCGCGATCCGGCTCAGGTTCTCCCCCGCCGGCCCGATGGAGAAGATCCGCCAGTCCCTGCCCTCGGCCGCCAGGATCTTCTTCTGCTTCTCGATCAGCCCCAGGCCCTTCAGGGCGGAGGCGTCGCGGATCTCGGCCTTCCCGTCCTCGATCCGCAGATAGACCGGGCGGGCGGACCTCCCGGTGATCACGACCCCGTCGAAACCGGCGGTCTTCAGCCCGCTCCCCCACCGCCCCCCGAAGGAGGAGCGGGTGTAGTACTCCTCGGGGAATCCCTGGGGGGCGAGCCCGCAGACCGTGGTCCGGCCGGAGAAGGGCGCGGCGGTCCCGGTCAGGGGGCCGGGGAGGATCATCAGGGGCGCGGCGGCGTCGAAGGCCCCCGTCCCGGGGGGAATCTCCTCCCACCCGATCCGGGCCCCGAGTCCCCGTCCGCCGATCCAGTCCGGCAGGTAGCGGGCGGTCTCCTCCGTCTCCACCTTCCCCCGCCCCAGGTCAACCCGCAGGATTTTCCCCGCGTATCCCCCGTAGATTTTCCGTTGTTTGCTCATCTCCCCGATAAGTACTGGCGTCATCGCGATCCGGCTTCAGACGGAGAAGCGATCTCTTCAAGTGGAGTTTATTCCCGGATTGGTCCCCTCCCCAGCTCCGGGTCCTGCTCGAACTCCGGCACTCCCTTCCCCCGAACTTTCCTTTCTTCCGCGTCTCCGTAACCCAGGGCCCCAAACCCGCAGGCGGCGACGCAGACCGGCCCGCCCCCGCAGAGGTCGCAACGGATGGGTTTCCCCGTCTCCGGGTGGACGAATATAGCCGAAAAGGGACAGGCCTCCCGGCAGGCCAAACATCCGACGCAGGCGTCATAATCCATCTCCCATCCCGCCGTCCCCCGGACGATCGCCCCCGCCGGGCAGGCCTTGAGGCAGGGGGCGGGATCGCACTGCCGGCAGACGGTCAGCGAATGGGGGCCCCCGAAAGGGTCGAACCCGATCCGCTGGGCGGAGAGCGAGGCCCCCGCCCCGCCCCGCCGCTCGATCGCGCAGGCCGCCTGGCAGTTCAGGCACCCCGCGCAGAGGTCGGAGTTGAGAAAGAGCAGCTTCTTCATCGGTTGCGTCCTTTCCGGGACCGGATCACCCGCTCCAGGCGGATCCGGTTATAGCGCTGGACAATCACGCAGGGGAGGTTGGCCGCCGCCCCGTAGGCGATCATTATCAGCCCCGCCCACGGCGGGTTCCAGAGAAAGAACAGGCCGGCCGCGGCCAGCACCGCCCAGTGGGCCGCCTCGCCCCGGCAGGTCTCGACCCGGAAACGTTCCAGGTAACCCTCTTCCCGCTCCCGGAGGGACTTCTTCCGGAACCCGCCCCGGAAGAGGGCCGCGCCGTCGGGAAGCAGATCCTTCCAGCGATGGACCTGGAAAAGGCCCCGGTATATCCTACCATCCTCCTCCCAGCCCCGCCGCCGGAAAATCCAGCCCTCCGGCCGGAAAATGGAAGCCGGCATCCGGGTGAACGCCCAGGGAAAGGAGAGATGGATTGCCAGCCAGGCCAGGACGTTGACCGCCACCAGGAAGATCACTTCACCGGTCGTCACCGCGCCGCCTCCGGATTTTTTCCAGTCAGCGAACCGGCCGCGGCGACAATAAATCCGCCGGCCAGAACAGGTCCGGCGGCCGTCGTAGTCAACGGGAGACTCATCTTACAGTGCATCGAGCGGGCTTTTAACCCCCTGCCCCCCTTTGTTCAGAATATGCGTGTAGATCATCGTGGTTGAGACGTCCGCGTGCCCCAACAGATCCTGGATGGTCCGGATATCATATCCGCCGGCCAGCAGATGGGTGGCGAAGCTGTGCCGGAAGGTGTGGCTGGTCACCCGCTTGTTGATCCGCGTCAGTCGGACAGCCCCGGCTAACGCCTTCTGGAAGGCCGAGGGGGGAATGTGGTGCCGGCGGATCTCTCCCGACCGGGGGTCTTTCGACCGGCTCTGGGCCGGGAAGACATACTGCCAGATCCATTTTTTCCCGGCGGTCGGAAATTTCCTCTCCAGCGCGGGGGGAATGTAAACCCGCCCGAACCCATCCGCCAGGTCCCGTTCGTGGATGATCTTGACCCTTTTGAGATGCTCCCGGAGATCGGGCTGAATACTCTGAGGCAACATCGTCCGCCGGTCCTTGTTCCCCTTTCCGGCCCGGACGATCAGCTGGTTGGCGGCGAAGTCGAGATCCTGGACCCTGAGCCGGACGCACTCCATCAGCCGCAGCCCACTACCGTACATCAACTGGGCCATAGTCTTCATCTTCCCCGGCATCGCGTCAAGCACGTGCTGGGTCTCTTCTCGGGTCATCACCACCGGGATCCGTTGCCGCCGGGGAGCCCGCAGGGCATTGATCGGTTCCTCCAGGGGGATCCGCAACACCTGTTTGTAGAGGAAGAGCAGGGCGTTGAAGGCTTGGTTCTGGGTAGAACGCCCGATCTTCTCGTGGGTGGCGAGGTGGGAAAGAAAGGCCTCAATCTCCGGGATACCCATCTTCCGGGGGTGTTTCATCTGGTGGAAGATGCAGAATCGCTTGACCCAATGGATATAGACCTGTTCAGTCCGGATCGAGTAATGCCGCAAGCGCATTACCTCCCTGATGTCATCCAGAAGATTTTTCTTGCGCCCCGGCGCCCTTTCCGGTAAGCTGCTGCTGGCCATAACATATCTCCTTTGTTGGCGAAAACCCGGAGATAAGACACGACCTCAATATAGTAGAATATTTTCTACGTTTGTCAAATCTAAAGCGGAAAATATTCAATATAATAGAAAAAGTTCCGCTCAATCAATAGTTAGGCTTTCGTTATGATAGTCGGTGAAATACTTCCGGTTCTAACCATATTTTTACTGTTATGGATAGTTGGGGTATTTGCAATTTCCAGGTTTGGTGGTTGGAATAAGCTAGCGGAGAAATATCGGGCAAAAAACACGTTCCACGGTAAGCTGTGGCACTATCAAAGTGGGTGGACGAAAATAGGTTTTGCTTATCGCTATTCCCTTTTAGTTGGAGTTAATCAAGTCGGACTATATATCTGCCCGGTATTCATATTTCGATGGTGCCATCCACCTTTATTTATTCCTTGGGAAGAGTTGATTACGGAAGATAGAGGAATATCGATATTTAAAATAACCCGTTTGAAATTCAAGAGTTGTCCTGGTGTCTATTTGGGTTTCAATAGGAGAGTATTTGACAGGATATCTGCGTATCTTAAAGAAAAGCAGACTGAAAAGCCTAACCACTCGCTCAAGCTGACCGGAAGGGCTAGTGCCGATCCAGAGCGTTAAAATCGCCGGCGGCTTTTGGGGTAGCGAAGTAGATTAGTCGGTCCCTTCCGGCAGCTTAGCTCTACGTTATGAGCAACAAAATATCTATAACAAAAAATAATCCCACCAGTAAAATCCCAATACGCAAAACCTTGGTCATTGCAGTCGGAATATGGGGTATTATTCATATATTCGCTGCATTATATTATTTGTATATCCACTTTAATCGAAGAGTTACAGATTATTGGCTTATACCTTTTTCTTTCATTTTTGTATTTGTTGGAACCTATCTAATCTACACAGCATATCTCATACTGAGA
>PWXJ01000273.1 GCA_003561965.1 PVC group bacterium | reverse complement strand
CCGGGTCCTCGGTTTCCTTCCCCGGTGGCCACGCTTGGCGGTGGCCGTCCCCCTGGCCGCCCAGCTGGGGGCGGTCCCCCTGGTCGCCCAGCATTTCGGCTTCGTCGCCCTGCCGGCCCTGGCGGCCAACATCATCGTCGTCCCCCTGGCCGGGGTGATGGTCGGGCTGGGGTTCGCCGCCGGGCTGCTGGGCCTGGCCGCCCGGCCCCTGGCCTGGCTGGTCAACTACCCCAACCGCTTCCTGGTCCCGCTGCTGCTGCGGATTGTCGGCTGGTTCTCCCGGATTCCGGGGGGGCAGGTCCGGGTGACCGGTTTTTCCCCGGCCTGGATCCCGGTCTATTACGGACTCCTCTTCGGCCTGGTCTCCCTGCCCTTCCGCCGCCGCCGGGGACGGATCGTCCTGGCGGCCGGGATGGCGGCTTTGGTCCTGGCCGGCGCGGCCTTCTCTCTCCGGCCCCGCCAACCGCTCCCCCCGCTGCGGGCGGTTTTCTTCAACGGCCGCGGCGGCCAGTTCACCCTGCTCCGGGAGCGCGACGGCCCGGTGATCCTGATCTCGACCGACGACGACCGGTTCGGCGACGTTGGGGCGATCGTCCTTCCCTACCTCGGCCGGGAGCGGATCCGGGAGATCGACTACCTGGTCCTGACCCAGGCCAATCTCGACCATCTCAACGTAATCAACCGGCTCCGGGGGGCGGTGAGGATCGGGACCGTTCTCGACCACCCCCTCGGCCCGTCTTCCGCTTCCTATCCCCGTTTCCGGCAGGTCCTGGAAGAAGAGACGATCGCCTACCGCCGGCTGGCCGCCGGCGACCTGGTCGAGGCCGGCGGGTGCCGGCTGGAAGTGCTCTGGCCGAAAAAGCCTCCGGGCAGCCCGTTCGAGATTGACGATTCCCTGGTGGTCAGGGTGGAGTTCGGGGAGATCTCCTTTCTCTTCACCTCGCTGATCGGGGTCTTCGCCCAGGAGGACCTGGCGGCCTCCGGGGCCGGGCTCCGCTCGACCGTCCTCCAGGCGCCCCGGCGGGGTTCCAGCGCCCACAACTCCCCCTTCTTCCTGGAGGCGGTCAACCCGGAGGCGGCGCTTCTGATCCAGGGCCAGAAATACTTCGGCCGTTTTCCCCGGGACTGCGGGGACTTTCTCGAGGAGCGGGGGGCCGCGGTTTACCGGTCGGGCGAGGAGGGCTGTATCTTCGTGGAGACCGACGGGAAGACCTTCTCGGTCTCTTCGACCCGGATGGTCCGGGAGGAGGATCCGCGGTGAAGCGGCCGGCGGCGATCGCGGTCATCCTGCTCCTGGCCGGCTGTTCCCCCCCGGCGCCGGAGGTCGACCGGGGGATGCTTCCCCCCTGGTGCCGGGTTTATTTCACCCCGGAGGACCCGGTCGCCGACCATCTGGTCTTCCTGATCGACTCCTCCCGGGAGCGGGTCTGGGCGGCCTTCTACAGCTTCAGTCTCGACGAGGTCGCCCGGGCCCTGGTCCGGGCCCACCGGCGGGGGGTGGAGGTCCGGGTGGTGATGGACCTCCTGGCCGCCCGCCCCCCGGACTCGGCCTACCACCGGCTGGCCGAACTGGGGCTGGCCAGGACCGACTTCGCCTCCTCCTCCTTTATGCACCACAAGTTTATGGTCATCGACTCCTTCATCACCTGGACCGGGTCCTACAACCCGGGGATCACCGGGACCTTCCGGGACGACAACAACGTGATCGTGATCTCCTCGAAGAAACTGGCCGCCAATTACGAGGAGGAGTTCCGCGACCTCTGGCGGGGCCGGTTCTCGGCGGCCCTGAGGGAGCCTTCCGCCCGGCCCCGGCTGACCGTCGGCCGGGCCGAGGTCGAGGTTTACTTCGCCCCCCGGGACCCCTGCGCCGAACGGCTGATCGAGCTGATCCGGTCGGCCGAGAAGGAGGTCCGCTTCGCCGCCTTCGCCTTCACCCTGGAGCCGGTGGCCGAAGCCCTGCTGGAGAAACACCTGGAGGGGGTGGATGTCCGGGGGGTGATGGAACGGGGCCAGCAGAGCCCCTGGAACTGCCACCGGATCTTCGCCGACGCCGGGATGGAGGTCCGCTGGGACCAGAACCTCTATTACCTCCACCACAAGTTCTTCGTCATCGACGGCCGGACCGTAATCACCGGTTCCTTCAACCCCACCCGCCAGGCGGGGATCGCCAACAACGAGAATATGCTGATCGTCCACCACGCCGGGGTGGCCCGGCGCTACCTCGACGAGTTCGAGCGCCTCTGGAAGCGGTGGTGGGAATAATCAGGCGGGGCAGGAGAAGCCCCGGTCTTTCATATAGTCGCGGAGCTTTTTTCCGTGGTCCTTGTCGTCGGCGTTTAGGCGCCGGAAGATCCGGTCGAGTTCCGACCCTTCCTCCCGGCTCATAAAATCCTGGAAGTGGAGCTCGGCCGCCCCGTCCTCGAGTTGACAGGCGGTCCGGAAGGCCTCCTCCCGGGACGGGGGCGTTTGGCGGTATCTATCCAGCAGGCCCCGGATCAGCCGGTTGGTCTCCCGGACCGTCTCCAGCGAGTCGGCCAGGAGATTCTCGGGAACCTTCCCGACCGGGAGGAAATGCTCTTTCAGGGAGCGGACCAGGGAGGCGTGATTCTTCTCTTCCAGGGCCAGGGCCCACCAGAAATCCGCGTCCTCGGGGAATTTCGCCTGGAAGAGGAGATAGAGTTCGGCCACGTTGGACTCCAGGTCGATCGACTCGTCGATCAGTTCTCTAAGATTATCGTTCATATTCTCTCCTTGAATTTAGGTTTACGGTTTCAGTATACTTTTCACTGATTTCCGGTCAAACAAATTAACCTCGTTCGCTGCTGGAGGTCAAGATGCAGAAGCTGGCCGAGATCCCCCTCTCCGCGATCACCGTCCCCGAGGG
>PWXJ01000053.1 GCA_003561965.1 PVC group bacterium | reverse complement strand
CGACCGGTTCCTGGATTTCCTCCGGATGTGGATATTCCTGACGCCGGTCGCCGGCAAGGATGCCCGCCTCGAGCGGCTGCTGAGCTTCCGGCTCTGGTGGCCGCAGTACTCCCCCCGCCCGGTGAAACTCCGGTACTACTTCCTCGAGGATGCGCCGGGATACCACCCTTTCATCGAGAGAATCGCCGAGGGGTACATCGTCCACGACGAGTCGGACCAGATGGGAAGCCTCTTCGTCCGCCGGGAGCCGATCCCGGAACCGCCTCCGGACCGGGATTCGACTCGCCTCTGTACCCGGCTGGGGAGGCTGGAGACCGCCGAAGAGGACGAGGGGGGTCTGCTCTGGGCCCGGAACCCGGTCCTCCCGCTCCTCCGGGAGCGGCAGCTCCCGATCCTGAACTCCGGCGAGTCTCACGGCGGCCTCCTCTTTCCCCCCGGAACTCCGCCGGAGGTCCGGGACTTCATCCTCAACCCCTGCTGGTGGCCGCTCCACTCCGGCCCGGACGCGATCCGGATCCGGATCGACTACGCCGGCGCCGCCCAACCGCTCCGCGGGTACCTCTTCCGGGACGGCCCCGGCCTCATCTACATCCGGAAAGCCAGGCGGCCGGGGGGCGACGACCTCCTGGACTTCGCCGATATCGCCGGCCTCTCGGCCTCCGACTTCAGCCGTTACCGGAGGTTCGGCAAGGTGGCGCTCCAGCCCGCACGTAAACCGAACGGCGGCGCCCGGCGGCCGCCCCGACCGCAAAGGAGGAGAGTATGAACGCGAACCGCCCGCCCGCGCCGGCCGATCTTCCCCCGTACCTGGCCTACGCGCGCCTCGACCCCGCCTCGGTGAGCCTCAAGGGGGGCAGGCTTTCCGCCCGCTACGCCGCCGGCGGCGAGACCGTCTTCCGGGTCGACTGGAAGCCCGGGTCCTGCTCGCTCTTCGAGGATTACCGGGGGAAGGATATGACGTACTCCCTGAACTACCCGGACCTGCGGAGCGCTTTCTTCGGTTACCTCCAGGCGATGAAACCTCTGGACAACCCCCGTTTCCGGTCGTTGGTGGACGGGCTTTCCGGGAACGTTTACTTCCAGTTCCCGGGCCAGCAGCCGGAGGGGCTCAACGCGTTCTTCTACCCGGCCGGCTACATCTTCCTCCTCCGCCTGCCGCTGACGCCGCGGAACCTGCCGGGCTGGCTCAAGATCCGGCCGGACTGCGCGGGGGAGCCCCCAGGCCCGCTTCCCATCCGCCTCCAACAGGAATGGGACGGGCTGGTCCTGAAGTACCGCCTGGGGGGAGCCGTCGAGGTCGAGACGGTGGGCCTGGCGGACCTCGCCGCCACCCTGATCGACCTACCCGTCGCGGTCCGGATCCTCCGGGAGGCCGGGCTGATCCTCCCGGAGAAGGAGCACTGGCTGGCGATCCGGGACGCGGCGGACCCGGGCAATTACCCGGGCAATATGATCTTCAACCGGGGCGACCCGGCCCGGGGCGACGTCGCCTTCTCGATAACGATCGCGCCCCCCGAGGGGCCGGACTCCTTGATCCCCTTCTTCAGGGAGGGCGTGGAAAGGATCTTCGGCGCCTCGAGGTTCGCGTCCTGAGGAAACCGCCGGGGAAGAACGAACACAGGATCCAGTGCGAACGCACGGGAGGAACGAAGATGATCCGCGAGATCGAAGACACCGCCCGGAAACTGGAAAAGTGGAGGAAAGAGGGTAAAGCCGGCGCCCTGCCCGAAGAGGAGGCAAAACGGCTCAAGGAATACCTGCTTGCCCACGCCCCGATCCGCTACCGCGAACTCTTCCCGGAAGACGGCCGGGGGATCGCCGTCCCCGGGATCGAATGGAGCGGACGCCCACCCGACGCCTGCGTAGGGGCGGCCTGGCACTATGCCCGGGCCGAGCAGTTCCTGGCCTACTACCTCGACGCTGCCGGGGTGAAGGAGGAAGAGCGGGAGAGGTACCGAAGGCTGTTGATGGCCTTCCACCACCAGGCGGCCCTCCAGGCCGGCCAGTCAAGGGGCGAGATAGAGCCCACAGGCGACCCGGTTCCCAAAAAACTGGAACGCCTGATCCTCCGGGCCGCCGAGAAGGGGATGAAGCGCCCCCTGGCCTGCAGTCTGGCCGAACTGGCCTTCCGCCTGGAGGAACAGAAGACCAAAATCGTCACCGGCCAATAGGAGAGCGGAACCCTGAATCCACCCCGCGGAATCCCAAATCTCTACGCGGTAGGTCCGCAATCAATTGCCGGACAACCGATAACGACCAGGTGGTGCGAAATTCACCACCCCCAGTACTTTTCCCTCTCCCCTCCGGGGAGAGGGTGCCCCGATGACAATCGGGGCGGGTGAGGGGCCCAGTTCACCGATTACCGACCACCAATCCCCACCCAAATTCCCTTGACTTCCGCTCAAAATTATGATAGCGTCCGCGCCCGCAATCGGTTACGGCCAACCCCCGGAGGAGCCCGATGGCTCACGTCTATGTCTTCCAGAGCGGAGGCGAGAACCTCTTCAAGATCAGACGTACTCGGGGGGATGTGGAGAAGCGGAGAAAGGACGGCTCCACCGGCAACCCCCACCCCCTTACCACCTCCCGAGTGATCGAGACCGATCACGACTCCCTGTTCGAGAACTTCCTTCACAAGAAGTTTCTCAAAAAATTGTCCCACTTCGTTGCCGATGATTGGGTCGAGAGGGTCGCCATATGTGGGACCCAAGTATCCTATTACTTCGACTAAGATCGTTCTGAGAGAGGAGAAACAGTATGGCAACTTACGACAGCACCAAGGATAGCCTCCAAGACATCCTCAAGGACATTAGCAAGGGTAAGATCCAGTTGCCGGAGTTCCAGCGGGACTGGGTCTGGGATGACGAGCACGTCAGAAGCCTCCTGGCCAGCGTT
>PWXJ01000197.1 GCA_003561965.1 PVC group bacterium | reverse complement strand
TCGACGGGATGGTCGACCTCCCCTTCGCCCTCCCCACCGCGGTGGCCGGGATCGCCCTGACCGCCCTCTACGCCCCGACCGGCTGGCTGGGCCGGGTCTTCTACCCGCTGGGGATCGAGACCGCCTACTCCCGGATCGGGATCTTCATCGCCCTGACCTTCGTCGGTCTCCCCTTCGTGGTCCGGACCCTCCAGCCGGTGATCGAGGACCTGGACGCCGAGATCGAGGAGGCGGCGGCCTCCCTGGGGGCCTCCCGTGGGCAGGCGATCCGCCGGGTGATCTTCCCCGCTCTGCTCCAGGCCGTCCTTACCGGACTGGCCCTCTCCTTTGCCCGGGCCCTGGGGGAGTACGGCTCGGTGATCTTCATCTCCGGGAATATGCCGCTGCGGACCGAGATCACCCCGCTGGTCATCGTCAAGTACCTCGAGCAGTACCAGCTCGCCGAGGCCACCGCGGTGGCGATGGTGATGCTGGTCTTCTCCTTCCTGCTCCTGCTGGGGATCAACATCCTCCAGCGCTGGAGCGAAGCGATCGGGACGGCCCGAAAGTGAGGAGGGCACGAATATGGCGAAGGTGATCTCCCGGCTCCGCGACGCGCCCCTCCCCCGGACCCGTTCCGCCATCACGGAAGGAGCCCTGGTCCGGAGGCTCTGCATCGGCCTGGCGGTCCTCTTTCTCGGGCTCTTCCTCCTGGTCCCCCTGGTCGCGATCTTCTACGAAGCCCTGGGGGAGGGGATCTCCGCCTACCTCAACTCCTTCACCGACGAGTATGCCCTGGCCGCCATCCGCCTGACCCTGCTGGTGGCCCTGATCTGCGTCCCCCTCAACACCCTCTTCGGGGTCTCGGCCGCCTGGGCGGTCACCAAGTTCGACTTCCGGGGGAAGAGCCTCCTCACCACCCTGATCGACCTCCCCTTCGCCGTCTCCCCGGTGGTGGCCGGTCTCCTCTTCATCCTGATCTTCGGGGCCCACGGCTGGCTCGGGCCCTGGCTGGAGAGCCGGGATATCCGGGTCATCTTCGCCCTCCCCGGGATCGTGCTGGCCACCCTCTTCATCACCTTCCCCTTCGTCGCCCGGGAGTTGATCCCGATTATGCAGGCCCGGGGCAAGGACGACGAGTACGCCGCCCTCACCCTGGGGGCGAGCGGCTGGCAGACCTTCTGGCGGGTCACCCTCCCCAACGTGAAGTGGGGGCTCTTTTACGGGGTGATCCTCTGCAACGCCCGGTCGATGGGCGAGTTCGGCGCCGTGGCGGTGGTCTCCGGGAACATCAAGGGGCTGACCTCCACGATGCCGCTCTATATCGAGACCCTTTACCTGGAGTACGCCAGCGTCCCCGCCTTCGCCCTCTCCTCGGTCCTGACAATTTTGGCCCTGGTCACCCTGCTGTTGAAAAACTTCATCGAATGGCGGTATCGGCGCGGACGGGTAAGCTGAACCGCAAAAATCGGAGTAAACGCGATGGGAATCCAAGCCCGAAACATCACCAAGACCTTCGGGGATTTCAAGGCCCTGGACAACGTCTCCCTGGAAGTGCCGGACGGAAAACTGGTCTCACTGCTCGGCCCGTCCGGCTCGGGGAAGACCACCCTGCTCCGGATCCTGGCCGGCCTGGAGTTCTTCGACCCGGGGACCGGGGGCGAGATCCACTTCCACGGCCGGGAGGTCTCGGCCGTCCCGGCGGGGAAGAGGAAGGTCGGTTTCGTCTTCCAGCACTACGCGCTCTTCAAGCATATGACGGTGGCCGGCAACGTCGCCTTCGGGATGGAGGTCCGCCGGGGCCGGGGCCGGGTGGAGAAGAAGCAAGTCCGGGAGCGGGTCGGAGAACTATTGGAACTGGTCCGGCTCACCGGCCTGGGGGACCGCTACCCGAGCGAACTCTCCGGGGGCCAGCGCCAGCGGGTGGCCCTGGCCCGGGCCCTGGCCGTCGACCCGGAGGTCCTGCTCCTGGACGAACCCTTCGGTGCGCTCGACGCCAAGGTCCGCAAGGACCTGAGGCGCTGGCTGCGGAAGTTCCAGGCGGACCTCAACCTGACCACGGTCTTCGTCACCCACGACCAGGAGGAGGCCCTGGAGCTGGCCGACGAGGTGGTGGTGATGAACGACGCCCGGATCGAGCAGGTCGGCGACCCCCAGGACGTCTACGACCGGCCGGCCTCTCCCTTCGTGATCGAGTTCCTGGGCAACGTCAACCGGCTGGCGGCCGGGCTGGAGGGGACCCCGGAACCGGGTAAGGACGTCCTCTACGTCCGCCCCCACGACGTTGACATCGAGACCCCGGCCGAAGACGAAGATACCTACGTCCTGAAGGCCCGGGTCCAGCACGTCTTCTCCGCCGGGAACTACGGCCGGATCAGCCTGGAGAGGCTGAGCAACCGCGAACCCTTCGAGGCCGAGATCTCCCGGGAGAAGTTGAGGCTTCTGGGGATCAAGCAGGGGGACGTGGTCTCGGTCGTCTTCCGCCACATCCGCCTCTTCCCCGAGGGGAAGTTCTTCGAGACCGACGTCCGGGAAGGCCGGATTGTCGGACTGGACGAAACCCCGGCCGGAGGGTTAGAATGATAACCCTGAAATCAGAAGTCCAGGTGCCGGCGAAGCCGGCAAAGTTTCTTGAACCGGAGACAGATAGTTGACAATGGACTCCCAGACAATTCGCTCAAACTTTCTTGGATTCTTTGAAGAACGCGGACATACCGTCCGGCCTTCCGACAGCCTGGTCCCTTCCAGCGACCCGACGCTGATCTTCACCTCGGCCGGGATGGTCCCCTTCAAGGCCCTCTGGACCGACGCCCCGCTCCAGTTCAAGCGGGCGGCCTCCGTCCAGAAGTGCCTCCGGGTCGGGGGCAAGGACAGCGACCTGGAGAACGTCGGCCGGACCCTGCGGCACCACAGTTT
>PWXJ01000121.1 GCA_003561965.1 PVC group bacterium | reverse complement strand
TTTTTTTATTGACCGGAAATTAAAAACGGGTTAGAAATATACTCTGATAAGAAAGCTATTTAACTGTCTCCCGTCAGGGGGAAATTCAACCAGAAGGAGGTTAGAGTATGGCCAAGGACGCGGAAGGTTCCGTTCTCACCCGCCGGTTGCTGGAACTGACCTGGAAGCCGGGCAAGATCGCTCTCCAGACCGGGATGCTGATCATCGCTTACTTCGTGCTCCTGGTCGCCGGGTGGATCGCCCCGGCCTCGCCGGGCGCCGGCTGGTTCGCCTCGGTGATCATCTTTATCGGCCGGGTTATCGCCTACTTCATCATCCTGCTGGGGATGACCGCGGTGGCGAAGATGACCCTGGCCGACCTGAAGGGGGCGGACCCGGTACCGGCCAAGGCGGCCTTCTCCGCCGCCCTGGGCAAGATCAAGGACGTGGTCGCCTCCCCGATCAAGATCTTCGCCCTCTTCGCCGGGCTGGTGGTCTTCCACGTGATCATCGACCTGATCGGGAAGATCCCCTATGTCGGGGAACTGGCCTGGATGTTCTCGCCGGTCTTCACCTTCCCGCTGGGGATCGCGATGGCCGCCACCATCCTGGTCCTGGTCTTCGGGGCGATGATCCTGCCCACCATCATCATCCTCGGCAAGGAGGGCCCGGTCAGCGAGCTGATCGATTTTCTCCGCCGGCATACGATCAAGTTCGCCGGGCATTTCCTGATCGCCCTGGTGGCCGCGGTGATCACCCTGATTGTCCTGGTCTGGGCGATCGGCCTGAGTAACGCCGTCTCCGGCGAGATTATGGGCGACAAGCTGATCTATATCCAGAACCGGGTACCGCAATGGCTCCAGCAGACCCCGGGCCAGGCCCTGACCTATACCGTGACGGTCCTGCAGCGCGGCTACCGGTTTGTGGATGACCCCCGGGCCTCCCGCTGGACCATCTACGTGGCCGGCTTCGTCTACGGGGTGATTATGTGGCTGATCCATATGTCCTTCTGGGGATTCGTCACGGTCAACTTCAGCGTCGCCGGGACCCTCTCCTACGTCGGACTGACCGGCGACGGCGGCGGAGAGGAGAAAGCCGAACCCGTCCCGGAGAAAGAGGAGAAGAAAGCCCCGGCCGCCGAGAAGCCGAAGAAGGCCCCTCCGAAAAAGGAGCCGGCGGCGAAGAAGGAAGAGAAGCCGGCCAGGAAGGAAGACAAGCCGGAGAAGAAGGAAGATAAGCCGGAAAAGTAAAGCCGGCCTTCCCGGAAAATCCGTCCCCGGTTACGACCGGGGGCGGATTTTTCTTTTCAGGAGGTCGAGGTAGGAGAGTTCCCCCTGGACCACGGCCATCGCCGCCCGGACCCGCCGATCGCTTCCGGCGGCCAGAGCGTAAGCCCGGCGAGGGGAGAGATCGGTCAGGCGGGCGATCAGCCGGGCGGACAGGAGATTGTTCCCCAGTTCCCGGCGGATCCGCCCGCGGTAGGCCCCCAGCGGGGCCCTTCCGGCCAGGTAATCCGCCACCGTTTCCCCGGCCAGCCGTCCGCTGAGCAGGGCGGCGTAAATCCCCTCCCCGGTCAGGGGATCGACCAGCCCGGCGGCGTCCCCGGCCAGGCAGCACCTGCCCCGCTGGAGCCCGGAGAGACCGGATCCGCAGGCCAGGGGGCTGCCCCGTATCCGACCCGGTTCCGCCCGGGGCAGTCCCTCCCGCTCCAGGTAAGCCTGGAGACAGCCGATCAGTTTCCGGTATCCCGACCGCCGGGTCCCCACGCCGACGCTGAAGGCGTCGGCCAGGGGAAAGACCCAGCCGTAGCCTCCGGGGGCCGCCCCGAGATCAAAACTGAGCCGCCCCGATCTTTCCTCGAGGGTCCGGGCCGGAACCCCGATCCGGGCCTCGATCGCGAAGCCGTAGCTCCGCCTCCGGCCCCGGCCCAGGCTCCGGGCGACCGGGGAAAGGGCGCCGTCGGCCCCGATCAGGGTCCCGGCCGGGAACTCTCCCCTGGAGGTGATCGCCCGGACCTCATCCCCCCGGTCGGTGAGACCGGTCAGCCGGCAGCCCTCGAGGATTTCGGCTCCGGCTTCCCGGGCCCGTTCGAGGAGAACCCGGTCGAATTCCTCCCGCTTCACCACCCAGCCCTGGATCTCCTCCCCGGCGACCGTCCGGGGGTCTTCACCCCGCCAGGAGATGGTCAGACCCCGGATCGGGGGTCCGGACAGCGAGGAGAGATCGAGCCCGAGAAACTCCGCGGCCTTGCGGGGAACGCCCCCGGCGCAGGCCTTGATCCGGGGCATCCGCTTCTTCTCCAGGAGGAGAACCTTCAACCCCGCCCGGGCCATTGTCTCGGCGGCGGCGGAGCCGGCCGGCCCCCCGCCGACCACGATGGAATCATATCGTGCCGCCGTCATCGGTCCGCCGTCTCTCCCGCCACCGGCTGACGGCAAAGACCAGCAGGACGATCAGCAGGGTGACCGGGAGGAAACGGGTTGAATCTTCCGGCCAGATGAACCCCACGGAGATTCTCCGGCTGGAAAAGGGAAAGAGCCAGAGATATCCACCGGAGAGGTGTTTCTGGGCCGCGTCCATCAGGAAATGCAGGAGGCTGCCGGAGAAGAGCAGCCAGAAGACCGGCCTTCTCTGGTCACTGCGGAAGAAAAGGCTGATCAGCCAGCAGGCCAAAAACACTCCGGCCGGCGAGTGAAGACCCAGGGTGGCGGGGAGCAGCCGGGGATAGAGGATGTGAAGCGGCCGGGTGATCAGGTCCGGGAGCATCGCCCCCAGGTAAAAGATCACCGCCCCGCGGCCGATCTTCCAAACCCGGTTTACCAGGTAGGCGCCGGCGAAATGTGTCACCAGATCGGGCATAGAAAGTGGCTGAAGCTAACAGTTGTCCGGTCGCTCCGAAACGCCCGGTCCGTCCGGGCGGAATTCCAGAAAGCCTCCCTTCCAGCGGATGCTCCGGAACAGGAAGAAACCGAGGCCGCCGACGGTGACGATCGAGAACAGTATCTTATAACGGCGAAGGGGCGCCCCCCGGATCATCTTCAGTTCCAAATACCCGGGGAGGCGAAAGACCGCCGCCACCTCCAGGGAGTCTCCCGGGTTGAGGTCGGAGAGTTCCGCCCCCTCCGGGTATACCCGGTCAAAATCTTCCGGGATCCGGAGTTCCATCGGACCGTCGGGACTGGAGATCCTGACGTAACTTCCGGTCACCGCCAGGACCCGGGCTTCGGGAAAGGTATCGAGCGTTTCTCCGGCGAAACGCACCGGGTCTTCCAGGCATTCGGCGAAGGTCAGGAAACGGTTTTCCCGATCGGAGTACCAGCCCAGCAAAAGCAGGAGCGCCAGTATCCCCAGGATCTTGATGGTTCGATGGCGGTCGGAGAACATTGTCAAAGCCGGAGGAGGAGGAATCATAGTTGTCGGTGTGCCGGGAGCATTTCCCAATTGTTAAATTCTCGGTAATCTACTATAAGAAACCGAAGCAAGTCAACGGCGGCCCCATACGATATGCGTATTCTCCTGGTGACATCCGAACTCCCCGACCCCGCCGCCGGCCCCGGCGGGGGAGAACCGACCTGGCCCTGGGTCCGGGAACTCGCCGGCACCCACTCTTATTCCCTCCTCAGTTTTCTCCGGCCGGAAGACGAAACCCGGCTGGCCGGGATCCGGGAATACTTCGAGGTTATCCGGACCGTACCGGCCGGCCCCCGGGGACTCAACCGGCTGTCCCGTTTTCCCCGGATTATCTTTCATCCCTTTCCGGTCGCCGCGGCCTGTTCCCGCCGGTTCCAGGCCGCCCTGGAAGAAATGCTGGCCGAAGGGGCTTACGACTGTGTCCAGCTGGAGAAATTTCCGATGGGGCAGTATTCCCGCCGGCTGCCGGAAACCGTTTCCCGGGTCCTGGTTTACCGGGACCTGGCCGGCGAAGTCCTCCGCCGGCAGGTATGGCTGGCCCGGGGACTAAAAAAGTACTACTATTACCGGGAATGGAAACTGAGCAGTCACCGGGAGAAGTGGTACGCGATCTGGTCGCGTAATGTCCTGGTGACGTCGCTCAAGGACCGGCGGACGGTGGATTCCTGGGACGTCGGGGTCCGGACCTTCACGCTGCCGGCGTTGCTCGATCCCGGGCTGCTCACCCTGCCGGCCGGAGAACGGGATGGGGAGACGGTCTTATTTACCGTTTCCTTCCGCCGGCCGGGATCCGTCGACGCCGTCCTCCGGTTGAAAGCGGAGATTATGCCCCGGGTCCGCCGGGAGTGCCCCGGGGCCAGGTGCCTGGTGACCGGGGCCAACCCCCCGGCGGCGGTCCGCCGGCAGGCGGATGGGGGCTTTATCGTCACCGATGATAAGCGACGTCCGGTGGAACATTTCTCCTCGGCCGCGGTTCTGGCGGTTCCTCTCCGGGTGACGGGGGGGTTGGTCCCGGAGATCGTCGAGGCGCTGAGCGCCGCCTGCCCGGTGGTCTCCACCCGGGCGGCCTCGGCCGGGACCGGGGCCCGGGACGGCCGGGAGATTATCCTGGCCGACCGGGCGGATGACTTCGCCGCCGCTTTGGTCCGGCTGTTGAAATCGCCCGGCGAGAGGGAGCGGCTGGGCCGAGCCGGACGCGAACGGGTGAAGGAGAAGTTCGACCGGGAGAAGTCCCGGGAAGAGATGGAAGATATTTACCGGAAGATCCTTGCCGACGGCCGCTGAACGCGGTCCGGGTCGGCGGAAAAGATTTTGTTTTCCCTGGAAATATGAATCATTCTGACGTCAGCTCGGAATCCCTGATCCTGATCCCGGTTTACAACGAGGGAGCTTCGATCCGGGAACTGGTCGGGGAGATCCGGGAATTTTTCCCGGAATCCCCGGTCCTGGTGGTGGATGACGGTTCCCGGGACAACTCGGCCGCAGAGGCCCGCGCCGGGGGGGCTATGGTCCTCCGGCATCCATTCAATCTAGGAGACGGCGCCGCCCGGCAGACCGGATTTCTTTACGCCCTCCGCCACGGCTACCGTTACCTGGTCCACCTCGACGGCGACCGCCAGCACTGTCCGCGGGAGATAGCCCTCTTCCTGGAATTCCTGGACCGGCGGGAGGCCGACCTGATAGTCGGCTCCCGTTTTTTGGGCCGATGTTCATACCCGCTTTCCCCGGGAAGGAGAGCCGGGATGAGAATCTTCAGCCTGATCTGTTCCCTGGTCCTCCGCCAGAAGATCACCGACCCCACCTCGGGGTTCCGGGCTATGAATCGCCGGGCGTTGGAGATATTCACCAGCGGTTATTATCCCCAGCATTTTCCCGATGCCGACGTCATCATCTCCTCCCATTTCCGGGGACTGCGGATCCGGGAAATTCCGATCACCGTTTCCCCGGGGTGGTCGGCCGGTCTTCACCGGGGGGGGACGGTATTTTACTACATCTACAAGATGCTTCTCTCCACATTTGTCTCCAGTCTTCGGTTCCGGCGGAGACGGACCAACTTCTAAAAGGGGGTAGCCGTGCCATTTATCCAGAAACTGCTGGCCGCCGTCCTGGCGTCGGCCCTGCTGATATTTATCATTGAGACGGTCCGCCGGCGCAAGCTTCGGGAGGAATATGCCTGGCTCTGGGTCCTGGTGGGAATCGTCATCCTGACCCTGGCCCTCTGGCCGGGCCTGCTCTGGACGATCACCAAATTGCTGGGGATCGAGCTTCCGGTCAACACCGTCTTCTTCTTCGGGCTGATGTTTATGGTCTTCATCAACCTCCACTTTTCGGTCAAGATCTCGGAACTCACCAACCAGGTCAAGCGGCTGGCCCAGGAGATCTCCATCCTGGAAGGCGGGAGGCGAGGCCCGGACGTCAATTCGGAACATCCGGGAGAAGAATAAAGCAACTTGTTATGCGCTGGCTGATCGACGGTTATAACGTCCTGATCGGCAACGACCTCGGCTGGGACGAGGCTGTCCGGTCCCGGTTCGGCCGTCAGGTCGCCGGCCACTTCGCCGGGAAGAAGGTCGAGGTGACCATCGTCTATGACAGCCGGGAGAGCCCGGTCATCCAGCGTCGGCCGATCTCCCCGACCTGCGGCGAGATCTATCTTCAGGATGCCGACCGTTACCTGGTGGAGACCGTCGAGCGGAGCGATCATCCCCGGGCGATCATCCTGGTCACCGACGACCGGGAGATCATCAACGCCGTCCGTCCCCGCCGTCCCCGGCGGGTCTCCACCGCCGATTTTCTCTCCGCCCTCCAGGCGCCGCCGCCGCCGGCGCGAGGGGAGGAGAAGCCGGAGCGGGATACCCCGGCCAACATCGAGCGCTACCTGAAGATCTTTGAAGACGAAGATGAATAATGTAAGATTGTTTTCCCGCCGGGATGAAATCGGGGAGCCGGTTGACAACCGGGGACGAATCGGGTAGATTTTTCCCACTTATCAACAACGTTTATAAAAAAATATCAAATGACTTTACCAGGTAAGGAGAAAGCCGACTACCGCCGCCCGCTCTTCAGCATCGGCGTGGTGGCCGAAATGGTCGGGGTCACCGCGGCTACCCTGCGGCTCTGGGAGAAGAAAGGCCTGGTCTCTCCCGCTCGCCGGGGAAAGAACCGTTGCTACTCCTACCGGGACCTGGAGCGCCTGAAAGAGGTCAAACGGCTGCTCGGGGTGGAGAGGATGAATATCGCCGGGGTCCGGGCCGCTCTTGACCGCAAGCGCTGCTGGGACATCAGGAAGTGCGGTCCGCGCAAGGAAGCCTGTCCGGTTTACACCCGGCGGAAGGCTTCCGGAAAGAGGTAAGGCCGGCGAAAACAGTGGAATAATGAAAAAGATCTATCTTGACCACAACGCCACCACGCCGCTGCGCCGGGAAGTCCTGGCGGCGATGGAGGAAATCTATCAAAACGTTACCGGCAATCCCTCCAGCGTCCATTTCTTCGGCCGGGAGGCCCGCCGGCGCCTGGAAGCCGGGCGGAAGCAGGTGGCCGAAACCATTGGCGCCCGCCCGGAAGAGATCGTCTTCACCGGCGGGGGCACCGAAGCCGACAACCTGGCCGTCCAGGGCGTGGCCTACGCCTCCCGCTCGAAAGGCGATCACATCATCACCTCGGCGATCGAACATCCGGCGGTCCTCGCCGCCTGCCGTTTCCTGGAGAAGGAAGGGTTCTCCGTCACCTATCTCCCGGTCAGCCGGGAGGGCCTGGTCAGTCCGTCCCAGTTGGAGGAGGCGATCCGGCCGGAGACCATCCTGATCTCGGTGATGACGGCCAACAACGAGACCGGGGTGATCCAGCCGGTGGCGGAGATCGGGGAGATCGCCCGCTCCCGGAAGGTCCCCTTCCATACCGACGCCATCCAGGGGTTGGGCAAGATCCCCCTCTCGGTGGAGGAGATGGGGGTTGACCTGATGTCCCTCTCCGGGCACAAGGTTTACGGGCCCCAGGGGGTGGGGGCGCTCTACATCCGCAAGGGAATCCGGGTCCGGCCGCTGACCTACGGCGGCCACCACGAAAGGTCCAAGCGCCCCGGGACCGAGAACCTGGCCGGGATCGTCGGCTTCGGCGAGGCCAGCCGGCTGGCCCGGGAGAACCTGGAGAGCGAGGCCGACCGCCTCCGGATGCTCCGCGACCGGCTCTGTTCCGAGATCTCGGACCGGATCCCCCGGGTGAAGATGAACGGCGCCCCCGGCCTCCGCCTCCCCAATACCCTCAACCTCTCCTTTGAGTACGTCGAGGGCGAGGGGATCCTGCTCGGTCTGGAGGAGAAGGGAGTAGCCGCCGCCACCGGCTCGGCCTGCACCTCGGGGGAACTGGCGCCCTCCCACGTGCTGAGCGCGATGGAGGTGGAGGCGGCCCTGGCCCAGGGCTCGGTCCGTTTCTCGCTGGGCCGGGAAAATACCCTGGAGGACATTCTCTACACCGTGGACGTCCTGGTCCCGGTGGTGAAAAGACTGCGGGAGATGTCCCCCTTCTACGATCCGGACAATGACACGCAAGGAGATTGACGATGAGCGGCGAGACTGACTACAGCGAAAAAGTAATGGACCACTTCCACAACCCCCGCAACGTGGGCAAGCTGGAAGATCCCGACGGGGTGGGGACGGTCGGCAACCCGGTCTGCGGCGACGTGATGAAGCTCTATATCAAGGTCAACGACGGCCGGATCGCCGACGCCCGCTTTCAGACCTTCGGCTGCGGGGCGGCGATCGCCACCAGCTCGATGGTCACCGAACTGGCCAGGGGCAAGACCCTCGACGAGGCGATCGCCATCTCGAATAAAGAGGTGGCCGCCGCCCTCGACGGGCTCCCCCCGGCCAAGATGCACTGCTCGATGCTCGGCGAGGAGGCCCTGAAGAAGGCGATCGAGGATTACCGGAAGAAGCGGGGATCGGGGGAAGCGGAGGGGTGAGCGACCGGGATTTAATCGGGCGGATCGAGGAGCTGAAGCGGGAACGGGACGCCGTCATCCTGGTCCACAATTACCAGGCCGCCGAGGTCCAGGAGATCGCCGATTTTCTCGGGGACTCCCTTGCCCTGAGCCGGCAGGCGGCCGCCTCCGGGGCTTCCACCATCGTCTTCTGCGGGGTCTATTTTATGGCCGAGACCGCCGCCATCCTCTCCCCGGGGAAGACCATCTTGATCCCCGATCCCGATGCCGGCTGTCCGATGGCCAATATGCTCCCGGCCGGGGAACTCCGGGCTTTCAAGGAGAAACACCCCGGGGCGGTGGTGGTCGCCTACGTCAACTCCTCGGCCGCGGCCAAGGCCGAGGCCGATCTCTGCTGTACCTCGGCCAACGCCCCGGCGGTGATCAACTCGATCCCCGAGGGGAAGGAGATCATCTTCGCCCCCGACAAGTTCCTGGGCGACTGGGCGATGAAACAGACCGGCCGGCGGCTGATCCTCTATCCGGGATACTGCCCGGTCCACCGGATGCTCGACCGGGCGGCGATCCTCCGGGCCCGCCGGGCCCACCCCGACGCCCTGGTGATGGTCCACCCCGAGTGCACCCCGGAGGTGATCGCCGAGGCTGACGAGGTCCTCTCCACCTCGGGAATGGTCAGGCTGGCCCGGGAGAGCGACCGGAGGGAGTTCATCGTCGGGACCGAGGCCGATATGACGGTCTGCCTGCGGCGGGAGAACCCGGGAAAGAAGTTCCATCCCGCCTCCCCGCGGGTGATCTGCCCGAATATGAAGAAGACCGGCCTGGAGAAGGTCCTCTGGTCCCTGGAGGAGAACCGCCACCGGGTCACCGTCCCCGAGGAGATCCGCCTTAAAGCCCTCAAGGCCGTCGAGGCGATGGTGAGCATCTCCTGAACCAATCGGTATCGGTATCGTCTGTTAAATGGTCATCAGCAAGGCTTCGATACCGATAGCGATACCGATCACGATTAATCAACTTGCCGGCGTTGGAGAATAAACAATGGAAGAAAAGATTTCCCTGGCGATTGTCGAACGTTATTTCGAAAAACTCCGCGAACACCTTGCCCTCGACGTCGCGGTGGTCGGGGCCGGCCCCTCGGGGATGGTGGCGGCCCGCGACCTGGCCGCGGCCGGGAAGAAGGTCGCCGTCTTCGAGCGGAAGCTCGCCCCCGGCGGCGGGATCTGGGGCGGGGGGATGCTCTTCAACGAGGTGGTCCTCCAGGAGGAGACCCTGCCGATTCTCGAAGACTTCGGAATCAGATCGGTGCCCTGCGACGGGGGACGCCATACCGTGGACGCGGTGGAGATGGCCTCCGGTTTGATCTTCGGGGCCGCCCGGGCCGGCGCGGTCTTCTTCAACGCGGTCTCCGTCGAGGACATCGTCTTCAAGGATGACCGGGTCTCCGGGGTGGTGATCAACTGGTCGCCGATTACCAGGCTGGAGATGCACGTCGATCCGCTGGTGGTGACCTCCCGGGCCGTCCTCGACGGGACCGGCCACCCCAGCGAGATCGCCCGGCTGGCGGTCCGGAAGGCCGGGGTGAAGATCGCCACCGAGTCGGGGGGGATAATGGGCGAGCGCCCGATGTGGGTCGAGCGGGGCGAGGAAGCCACCGTCCGGGACACCAAGATGCTCTGCCCCGGACTTTACGTCTCCGGGATGGCCGCCAACAACGTCAGCGGGGGATTCCGGATGGGGCCGATCTTCGGCGGGATGCTGAGGAGCGGCCGGAAGGCCGCCGCCCTGATCCTGGAAGAACTCTCCGCTTAGTGAGCGGCGCGGAAGACAAGATCGTCCAGATCCTCCGGATGACCGGGCCCCTGACCGGCGGGGAACTGGCCGCACGGTCCCGGATCGACCTCTTCACCCTCTGGCGGACCTGCCGGACTTCCTCCCGGATCTCTTCCCGGATCGCCGGGCGGCGCTTTCTCCGCCTCGACCGCAACGTCCCCGGTTACGCCCGTCTCTCCCCCTCGATTGGCCGGGAGTTCACCACCTACACCGTGGTGGGAGCGGCGGAGGACTCCGGCCGGGTGGAACAACGGGCCGGGGAACTGGAAGAGGTGACCGCGGAGATCAGCCGGGAGAAGTATGCCCTGGCCCGGGAGACGATCGGTTCGGTCCTGGGTTCTCTTCCGGAAAGTGGGGAGATCATCGAGCGGTCCTGCTTCGTCATCGCCGGGGATATCGTCCACTCGATGGCTCACCGGGCCCGGCGGCCGGAGCGTTCGACCGGGAAGCCGGTCCGGGGGTCCGACCTCGACGTCGTGGTCGTGACCGGTGAGGATCTCGCCCCCGTCGCCGTGGCCGCTCTCGGCCGGGCGATTTATGACCGCAAGCACTTCCTCCTCGTCCATCCCCGCTACCGGGAGGAACTCGACTACCTGATCAAGAGCCTCGAACGGGTCCGAAATCAGCTGGGGTTCGATACCTTCGAACGGATGGTCGCCTCCAAGATCCTCCACGAGGGCGAATTCCTGGCCGGGAATCCCCGGCTTTTCCAACGCGTGAAAGAGATGCTGGAGGACAAAGGCATCCCGGAAAAGATCGCCGCCCTCTCCGGGCGGGCCTGCCGGGTCCGGAGACAGGCGGAAGAGCGCCTCCTGGAACTCTCCTCGGAGTTGGAGGCGGGCGGGGACCGGGACCTCTTCCGGACCCGGGAGGAGAGCCTGGAGGGGATGTACTGAGCCGGGTTACTCCAGGAGGTGGGAGTCGGGGTTCCGGCGGAAGGTGAGTTCGGAGACCGGCACCTCCGCTCC
>PWXJ01000128.1 GCA_003561965.1 PVC group bacterium | reverse complement strand
CCCGGAAGAGGAAGTCGCCGGCGCTCGACCGCTGCCCCCAGCGGCGGGGCGTCTGCCTCCAGGTCAAGACCGCCACCCCGAAGAAGCCCAACTCGGCCCTGCGGAAGATCGCCCGGGTGCGTCTGACCAACAATATGGAAGTCACCGCCTATATCCCCGGCACCGGCCACAACCTCCAGGAACACTCCCTGGTCCTGGTCCGGGGCGGCCGGGTCAAGGACCTCCCCGGCGTCCGCTACCACATCGTCCGGGGCGCCCTGGACTGTATGGGGGTGGAGGCCGACAAGGAGGGACGCCCCCGGGGCCGGTCCCGTTCCCATTACGGGGTGAAGAAACCGAAAAAGTAATTTTCCCGCTTGCCTTTGAAATTTTCAGCTTCGCTATTAGCCAAGGAGGATAGAGCAGATGGGCCGAAAGAAAAAATCCATTCAGCGCGATCTCACCCCGGATCCGCGTTTTCACAACAAGCTGGTCGCCCGTTTCATCAACAGCCTGATGCTGGATGGAAAGAAGAGCACGGCCGAGCGGGTCTTCTACGACGCGATGGATATCGTCGAGGAACGGACCGGGCAGGAACCGCTCGAGGTCTTCCAGAAGGCGCTGGAGAACGTCAAGCCGTTCCTCGAGGTCCGCTCCCGCCGGGTCGGGGGCGCCACCTACCAGGTCCCGGTCGAGGTCACCCAGGCCCGCCGGACCGCCCTGGCCATCCGCTGGATCCTCGGCTTCACCCGGGGCCGGAAGGGCCAGCCGACCAGCCAGAAGCTGGCGGCGGAACTGATCGACGCCTTCCAGAACCAGGGTTCGGCGGTGAAGAAAAAGCAGAACACCCACAAGATGGCCGAGGCCAACAAGGCCTTCGCCCACTACAAGTGGTAGGAAGACAGAATTCAGAATCCAGAATACAGGAGGCAGCAGACGGACGACCGGTTCCAAAAAGTAGTTGACTGAGTTGCCAGCCGAGTACCCGCCTTGAAGAATCTCCGGGGAAAGACTCGCGATACTCCCGCCCCGGCGCCCCCGCGTCCCCCCCGTTGTCTTACTTTTTCTCCTGAGTTCCGTCTCCTGAATTCTAAAATAGCTATGCAAGTCGTCCCCCTCAATAAAGCCCGGAACATCGGGATTATGGCCCACATCGACGCCGGGAAGACCACCACCACCGAGCGGATCCTCTTCTACTCGGGGAAGGTTTACCGGATCGGCGAGGTCGACCAGGGCACCGCCAGTATGGACTGGATGGACCAGGAGCAGGAGCGGGGGATCACCATCACCTCGGCCGCCACAACCTGTTACTGGAAGAAGCACCGGGTCACCATCATCGACACCCCCGGCCACGTTGACTTCACCGCCGAGGTCGAACGTTCGCTGCGGGTCCTCGACGGGGCGGTGGCCGTCTTCTGCGCCGTGGGCGGGGTGGAGCCGCAGTCGGAGACGGTCTGGCACCAGGCCGACCGCTACCGGATCCCCCGGATCGCCTACGTCAACAAGATGGACCGTTCCGGGGCGGATTTTTTCGCCGTGGTCGAGGCGATGAAGACCAAGCTGGGGGCGACCGCGGTCCCGGTCCAGATCCCCTGGGGGAGCGAGGACGCCTTCACCGGGGTGATCGACCTGGTCAACCTCCGGGCCGTCCGGTTTTCCCGGACCGACCAGACCGCCCCCCCGGAAGAGACCCCGGTCCCGGAAGAACTGGCCGCGGAGGCGGAGAAGTACCGGGCCCGGCTGCTGGAGACGCTGGCCGACTATGACGACGGGATTATGTCCGATTACCTGGAGGGAGAGAAGATCGGGGGGAGCCGGATCAAGCCGGTCCTCCGGAAGGCGGTCCTGGCCGGGAAACTGGTTCCGGTCCTCTGCGGGGCCTCGCTGCGGAATATCGGGGCCCAGCCCCTGCTCGACGCGATCATCGACTCCCTCCCCTCGCCGCTCGACGTCCCCCCGGTCAGGGTGGTCAACCGGGAGGGGGAGGAGGAGACCCGGGGCCCCGACCCCCAGGGACCCCTGACCGGTCTGGTCTTCAAGATCGTCAATGACGACTACTGCGGGAGGCTCTCCTACGTCCGGATCTACTGCGGGACGCTGAAGAAGGGACAGAAGATCCTCAACGCCGCCAACCTCCGCAAGGCCCGGGTCAGCCGGCTGCTGGAGATGCACGCCAACCGGAGGGAGGAGCGGGAGCTGCTCGGTCCGGGGGATATCGCCGCCCTGGTCGGTCTCGAGGTGGTCGGAACCGGGGATACCATCTGCGACCTGAAGAACCCGGTGGTCCTGGAAGGGATGCAGTTCGCCGAGCCGGTGATCTCGATGGCGGTCGAGCCCCAGAGTCCGGCCGAGTCGGAGAAGCTGAAGGAGGTGCTGGAGAAGCTGGCCGCCGAGGACCCGACCTTCCGGACCTTTTGTAACCCCGAGACCGGCCAGACCCTGATCTCGGGGATGGGCGAACTCCACCTCCAGGTGATGGGGGAGCGGGCCCACCGGGAATACTCCCTCCGGATGCGGATGGGCCGGCCCTCGGTCGCCTACCGGGAGACGATCGAGGAGCGTAAGACCGGGGAACACAAGTTCTTCCGCCAGGCCGGGGGCAGGAGCCAGCAGGGGCACGTGATCCTCGAGGTCGCCCCGGCTCCCCGGGGTTCGGGGTTCACGGTCACCGAATCGGTCCGGGGCGACGAGATCCCCTCCGAGTTCATCCCCGCGGTCCGGGAAGGGATCGAGGACGCCGCCCGGACCGGCTACATCGCCGGTTACCCGATGACCGACATTACCGTGACCGTGATCGGGGGCGGTTACCAGGAGGGGGAGGCCACCGAACTGGCCTACCAGGCCGCCGCCGCGATCGCCTTCAAGGACGCCGTCCGCCGGGCCGGCCCGGTCCTGCTGGAGCCGATTATGGACCTGCAGGTGATCACCCCGCCGGAGACGATCGGGGCGGTGATCTCCGACCTCGGCTCCCGGAGGGGGAAGATCCACGAGACGATCAAGAACCCGAAGCGGGTGGTGATCCGCGGACATTTACCCCTGGCCGAACTCTTCGGTTACGCCACCACGCTCCGTTCGCTGACCCAGGGACGGGGCAGCTACACGATGGAGCCGGCCTATTTCGACGTTAAACCTTCCCGGGAATGATCCGGGTCCGGAGAAATTTTCCCAAAAATACATTTAATTATTGCCAATACAGAAGTGTTTCTGATAGATTACCGCGCTTGACTGTAAATGTGGGTTGGCTTCACCGTTAAGCGCCCCCGGGCGCTTATTTTAATGTTCTGAGATATCAGGGGAGATACCGTGCAAGGACAGACAATCAGGATCAAACTCCGGGGTTACGACCATCGCCTCCTCGATCAGTCCACCGGGCAGATCGTCGAGACCGCCCGGAGGACCGGGGCCAAGGTCGTCGGCCCGACCCCGCTGCCCACCCGGACCGAGCGTTTCACCGTCATCCGTTCACCCCACGTCAATATCAGGTCCCGGGAGCAGTACGAGATCCGGACCCACAAGCGCCTCCTCGATATCATCGACCCGACCCTGAAGACGGTCGATGAACTGAAGAAACTCGAACTCCCGGCCGGCGTCGAGATCAACGTGGAGATTTAAGGGGAGAGGATGATGTCCGGACTGTTAGGGAGAAAACTCGGGATGACCCAGGTCTTCACGGAGAGCGGCGAGGTGGTGCCGGTCAGCATAATCGAGGCCGGTCCCTGCACGGTCCTCGAGGTCCTCGCCGAGACCGGGGCCCTCAAGGTCGGCTACGGGGAGATCAAGCCGCATCGCCTGAAGAAACCCCAGGCCGGATACTTTGAGAAAGTCGGCCGGGAGCCGAGGCGTTATATCCGCCAGATCGCTTTCGCCGATCCAACCGCATTTGAGCCGGGCCAGGAACTGAAGGCCGATATCTTCGCGGTCGGCGATTACGTCGACGTCACCGGCCGGAGCAAGGGCCGGGGCTTCTCCGGAACTATCAGGCGCTGGGGTCACTCACGTTACCCGGAGAGCCACGGCCACCCCCATCAGCGGATCCCGGGATCGCTGGGCAGCTCCGCCACCCCGGGCCGGGTCTTCAAGGGCAAGAAACTCCCCGGCCGCTACGGGGGGAAGCGCCGGACCGTCCAGAACCTGGAAGTGGTCGGCGTCCGGCCCGAGGAGAACCTCCTGCTGGTCCGGGGGGCGATCCCCGGCTGCCGGTCCGGCCTGGTCCTGGTCCGGAAAGCCGTCAAGAGACAGACGAAATGACCACTTTATCCGTCATCAATACCAGTGGAGAAACCGTCGGGAAGGCCGAGGTTCCCGAAACCATCCTCGACCTCGCCCCGGTCACCGGGGTGATCAACGACGTGATTCGCCGCCACCGGGCCGCCATCCGGCGGGGGACGGCCTCGACCAGGACCCGCGGGGAGGTCGTCGCTTCCGGCCGGAAGCCCTGGCGTCAGAAAGGCACCGGCCGGGCCCGCTCCGGCGACCGGGCCAACCCGATCTGGCGGGGGGGCGGGGTGGTCTTCGGACCCGAGCCGAGGTCCTACGACTTCAAGGTTTCGAAGAAAGCCCGGCGGAAGGCCCTGAAGTCGATGCTCTCGATCCGCTTCCGCAAGGGGCAGGTTATCGTCATCGACCGGCTGGAGCTGGAGGAACCCGGGACCGGGAAGCTGGCCGCGATCCTGGAAAAGGTCGGGGCCGGCGAGAACGCGTTGATCATCACCCCGCGCCAGGACCGGAACCTGAGTCTCTCGGCCCGGAATATCCCGGGGACGGACGCGGTCGGGATCCGGGGCCTCAACACCTTTGTCGTGGTCAGCCACCGGAAGATCCTGATCACCCGGGAAGCTCTCGAGCACCTGGGTAAATGGATGGAGAAGATCAAGTGAACGAGAGCCAGGCCAGGGAACTGCTGATCGCCCCGGTGATCACCGAGAAGGGGACCGTCCTCCAGGAGAAGAACAACCAGTACCTCTTCCGGGTCGCCCCCCGGGCCAACAAGATCCAGGTCCGGGAAGCGGTCGAGAAGATCTTCAAGGTCCAGGTGACCGGCGTGAGAACGGTCACCGTCCACGGCAAGATGCGCCGGCTGGGTCGCGCCCAGGGCCGCAAGCCCTCCTGGAAGAAAGCCATCGTCACCCTGAAAGAGGGCGAGACGATAGAGTTGGTTTGATGGGGAATGGGGAATGGGGAATAGGGAATAGGGAATAGGGAATAGGGAATAAGACATACTGCTTACTGCTTACTGATTACTGATTACTGAACACCAATGACCGTGAAGAAATACAAACCCTACACCCCCAGCCGGCGGTTTATGACCGTCTCCGGTTTCGACGGGGTGAGCAGGAAGAAGCCGGAGAAATCCCTGCTCCGGCCGGCGAAGAAGTCCGCCGGGCGGAACAACCAGGGACGGATCACCTCCCGGCGCCGGGGCGGCGGCCACAAGCGGAAGTACCGGCTGATCGACTTCAAGCGGGAAAAGTGGGGCATCCCGGCCCGGGTGGCCGCCATCGAGTACGACCCCAACCGGTCGGCCCGGATCGCCCTGCTCTTTTACGCCGACGGCGAGAAACGGTATATCCTGGCCCCGCTGGGGATCAGGGAGGGGGACAGCCTGATGTCGGGGCCCGAGGCCCCGATCCGGGTCGGCAACCGCCTGCCGCTGGAGAATATCCCGCTGGGAACGGCGGTCTACAACATCGACCTCCGCCCCGGCCGGGGCGGGGTCCTGGTCCGGTCCGCCGGCACGGTGGCCCGGTTTATGTCCCGGGAGGGCAAGTACGGTCACGTCCGCCTCCCCTCGGGCGAGGTCCGGCTGGTCCTGCTGGCCTGCGCGGCCACCATCGGCCAGGTCGGCAACACCGAACACAGTTCGATCGTCGGGGGGAAGGCCGGCCGGAGCGCCTGGCGGGGCCGGCGCCCCAAGGTCCGGGGGGGGGTGATGAACCCGGTCGACCACCCGATGGGCGGCGGCGAAGGCCGGTCCTCCGGGGGCGGCCACCCGGTCTCCCCCTGGGGGAAGCTGGCCAAGGGCGGCAAGACCCGGAAGAAGAGCAAGTCCCGCCGTCATATCGTTAAAGCCAGGAAGTGAGAATAAGGATTACCGGTTATGTCAAGATCGATTAAAAAAGGGCCCTATGTCCATCCGAGCCTCCTGCGGAAGATCGAAAAAAACCGGGGCGCCGGGGGCAAGGCGATCAAGACCTGGTCCCGGCAGTCGGTGATTATGCCCGAGTTCGTCGGGTTGACCTTCGCCGTCCACAACGGCAAGAGGTTTCTCCCGGTTTACGTGACCGAGAATATGGTCGGCCACAAGCTGGGCGAGTTCGCCCCGACCCGGACTTTCCGGAAACACTCCGGGATCAAGGCCCGGGCGGCGATCCAGAAAAAGTAAGGATGAGTGATGGAGGCGTCGGCTAAAGCCAAATATCTGAAGATCTCGCCGTTCAAGGTCCGGCCGGTGATCAACCAGGTCCGCGGCCTGACGGTCGAGGATGCCCTGGCCCGGCTGGCCCTCTCGCCCCGGAAGGCGGCCCGCCTGGCCGAGAAGACCATCCAGTCGGCGGCGGCCAACCTGAAGGCGAAGGGCAAGGTCGATGCCGGGGCGATTCGGATCGCCCGGATCCAGGCCGACGGCGGTCCCCTGATCCCGCCCTTTAAATACCGTCCGCGGGCCCGGGGGATGGCCAACCGGATCCGGAACCGGACCTGCCACATCACGGTGGTGGTCGAGGAAGGGGCCGGGAAGGCGGGCGAGCGGGGGGATGCCGTCTCCCCCCGGCGGAAGAAAAAGCAAACACAGGAATAGTTTATGGGCCAGAAAGTCAACCCAATCGCGTTCCGGATCGGAGTCAACAAGCGTTCCAGTTCCCAGTGGTACGCCAACAAGAAGGACTTCGGCGACCTGCTGCTCGAGGACGACCGGCTCCGGACCTATATCAAGAAGAAGTTCTTTCACACCGGGATCTCCCGGATCGAGATCTACCGGCGGACCGCGGAGAAAGTCCGGATCCGGATCCACACCGCCCGCCCCGGCCTGGTCGTCGGCCGGCGGGGAGCGGCGATCGACAGCCTCCGGGAGGAGCTGCGGGGCCTGGTCGGGCGCGAGGTGATCATCGACATCGTCGATATCAAGACCCCGGAACTGGCCGCCCAGCTGGTGGCGGAGAACGTCGCCCAGCAGCTGGTCCGGCGGATCTCCTTCCGCCGGGCGGTCAAGCGGGCGATCGGCGATACGATGGCCCGGGGCGCCGAGGGGATCAAGATCCAGGTGGCCGGAAGGCTGGGCGGCCGGGAGATGTGCCGGACCGAAAATTACAAGAAGGGCAAGATCCCCCTGCATACCCTGCGGGCGGACATCGACTACGGCTTCGCCGAGGCCTTCACCAGCTACGGGACGATCGGGGTCAAGGTCTGGATCTACACCGGCCCCAAGCTTTCTTTCAAAGAGGACAAGAATTATGGCGATGATGCCGAAAAGGGTTAAGTACCGCAAGTCGCAGCGGGGGACCATCCCCCGCCGGGCGACCCGGGGCGTGACCCTGGAGTTCGGGGAATACGGGATCCAGGCCCTGAAGGGCGGCTGGATGACCGCCAACCAGATCGAGGCGGTCCGGGTGGCCCTGACCCGGAACATCAAGCGGAAGGGGAAGATCTGGATCCGGGTCTTCCCCCACAAGCCGGTCTCGAAGAAACCGGCCGAGACCCGGATGGGCAAGGGCAAGGGCAACACCGAGTTCTGGGTGGCCGTGGTCAAGCCGGGACAGATCCTCTACGAGATGGAAGGGGTGACCGAGGCCACCGCCCGGCAGGCGATGCGGCTGGGGGCCTTCAAGCTCCCCTTCCCCTGCCGGTTCGTCACCCGGGTCCATTCCAGGTAAAGATGATATGAAAGCCAGCCTGATCAGGGAGATGACCCGGGAAGAACTGGAACAGAAGTACCGGGAACTGCGCGAAGAGCATTTCAACCTCCGGTTCCAGGCCGCCTCGGGGCAGATGGAGAAACCCCACCTGGTCCGGGCGGTCCGCCGGGATATCGCCCGGGTGCTCACGGTGATCCGGGAACGGAGGTCGGCGGAGGAATCAACGGAATAACCGGGACAGCATTATATGAATAATATCGAAAGCAAACGCGCCGCCCGGAAGATCCGGCGGGGAAAAGTGACCAGCGACCGGATGGAGAAGACGATCACCGTCGAGGTGATCCTGAAGTTCCGCCACCCCCTCTACAAGAAAGTGGTCAGGACCACCAACCGGTTCAATGTCCACGACGAGGATAACCGGGCCCGGACCGGGGACCTGGTCGAGATAATGGAGACCCGGCCGATCTCGAAACGGAAGCGCTGGCGGCTGGTCTCGGTGCTGAAGAGTTCGGCCGAACAGGAAGGAACCGGCGGGAGAGAGGAATCAGCAATCAGCGACCAGTAATCAGTTATCAGTTATCAGTTACCAGTTACCCCTCCCCACTGCCCACTCCCCACTGCCTACAATGATCCAGATGCAGACCATAGTCAGGGTGGCCGACAACACCGGCGCCCGGAGAGCCGCCTGTATTTCGGTGGTCGAAGCGAGAGGCAAGCGGATCGCCGAGATCGGCGATGTTATAGTGGTCACGATCAAGGAGTCGATCCCCACCGCCGCGGTCAAGAAGGGCGAGGTGGTCAGGGCGGTGGTGGTCCGGACCCGGAACGACATCCGCCGGCCCGACGGCTCGGTGGTCCGGTTCAGCGAGAACGCGGTGGTGATTATCGACCCCCAGCGCAACCCCCGGGGGACCCGGATCTTCGGTCCGGTGGCCCGGGAACTGCGGGAGAAGGATTTTCTCAAGATTGTCTCCCTGGCCCCGGAGGTACTGTGAGATGAGAGCCCGGATAAAAAAAGGCGATATCGTGATCGCGATCGCCGGGAAGGAGCGGTTTTCCCGGAAGACCGGCAAGGTCCTCCAGGTCAACCGGGAGAAAGGGACCGCGGTCGTCCAGGGGATGAACTTCGTCAAGCGGCACACCAAGCCCTCCCAGCAGAACCAGAAGGGCGGGATCATCGAACAGGAAGCCCCGATCGCCCTCTCCAACCTGATGCCCTACTGCCCCTCCTCGAAACAGGGGACCCGGGTCGGGATCAAGGTGCTGGCCGACGGGACCAAGGTCCGTTACTCCAAGAAGTCCGGCGATTCGCTGGATAAATAGTTATGGAACAGGCAAGTCTCTGGACAAAATATCAGGAGTCGATAGTCCCCGCGATGATGGAACGGTTCGGGTTTGCCAACCGGCTCCGCGTCCCCCGGCTGAAGAAGGTGGCGGTGAATATGGGGGTCGGGGCCGGGGTAACCGACAGCAAGGCGATCCAGGCGGCGGTCGAGGAGCTGGCCCAGATCACCGGCCAGCGCCCGGTGGTGACCCGGGCCCGGAAGAGCGTGGCCGGATTCAAGCTCCGGGAGGGGATGGAGGTCGGCTGCCGGGTGACGCTCCGGGGCAAGATGATGTACGAGTTTCTCGACCGGCTGATCAACGTCGCCCTGCCCCGGATCAAGGACTTCCGGGGACTCTCCCCCGCCGCATTCGACGGCCGGGGAAACTACAGCCTGGGCCTGACCGAACAGATCGTCTTCCCGGAGGTGGAGGTCGACAAGCTCTACCGGACCCAGGGAATGAACGTCACCATCGTTACCAGCGCCCGGGATGACGAGGAGGCCCGCGAACTGCTCCGGCTGTTCGGGATGCCCTTCAAACGGGTGGAGGAGAAAAGCTAACCGATGGCCAAGAAATCATTGAGAATCAAGAGCGCCCGGGAACCGAAATTCAAGGTCCGCGGATACAACCGGTGTCAGCGTTGCGGACGTCCCCGGGCCTATTACCGGAAATTCAAGATTTGCCGGATCTGTTTAAGGCAGCTGGCCAGCGAGGGTAAGATCCCCGGGCTGACCAAGGCCAGCTGGTAGCCGGCCAAGGAGACATTGCCAGTATGACGATGACCGACCCGATCGCCGACCTTCTGACCAGGCTCCGGAACGCCAATACCCGGGGGATGGATACCGTCGAGATCCCCGCCTCCCGGCTGAAGGGAGAGATAGCCCGGGTTCTGAAGGAGGAAAAGTTCATCCGGGATTACGCCGTCCTCGAGGACGGCCCCCAGGGTACGATCCGGGTCTATCTCCGTTACGGACCGGAGAAAGCCCGGATCATCCAGGGGCTGCAGCGGGTGAGCCGGCCGGGCCGGAGGGTTTACGCCCGCCGGGACGAATTGCCCCGGCCCCGGGGCGGCCTCGGGGTGGCGATCATCTCGACCTCGCGGGGGGTGATGACCGACCGCCAGGCCCGGAAATCCAACACCGGCGGCGAGGTGCTCTGTTACGTCTGGTGATCGGGGGGAAAGATCAAAGATCAAAGTTCAAAGTTCAAAGTTCAAAGTTCGAAGTTCAGGCCCCGGGGTGAATGGTTCGCAAGATTGTTGACCGGAGCCCCCGCAGGGGGCGGCACAGACGTAGCCACGGGCGCAAGCCCGTGGATCTGAGAAGGTTCAAAATATCAAAAGAGCCCCCGCAGGGGGCGGCACAAACTCTATGTCCAGGATAGGAAAAGCGCCGATTGAGATCCCGGAAGGGGTGACGGTCAAGGTTCAAGGCCGGACGGTCGCGGTCTCCGGGAAACTCGGGGAGGCCGACCTGGTCCTTCCCTCCATCCTCCGGGCGGAACAGGAGGGGAAGACCCTCCGGGTGACCCGCCAGGCCGAGAACAAGCGTGCCCGTTCGCTCCACGGACTCTACGCCCGGCTGATCTCCAATATGGTCACCGGGGTCAGCCGGGGGTTCGAGAAGAAGCTGGAGGTGGTCGGGGTCGGTTACCGGATGGAGATGGACGGCCGGACCCTGGTCCTCCAGCTGGGGTTCTCCCACCCGGTGCGTTACGAGCCGATGGAGGGGATCGAGATCTCCCTGGAAGGAAAATCGATCATCGTGATCAAGGGTATCGATCGCCAGAAAGTCGGGGAGACCGCCGCCCGGATCCGGAGGTACCGCCCCCCGGAACCCTACAAGGGCAAGGGGATCAGGTACGTCGGCGAATACATCAAGCGCAAGGCGGGAAAATCGATAGCCTAAAATGAAAACCGGAAACCAGAAATTCCGGGCCCGGCGCCGCCGCGCCCTCCGGGTCCGCAAGCACCTGAAAGGTTCGGCCGACTGTCCCCGGATGTCGGTCCACCGGAGTCT
>PWXJ01000263.1 GCA_003561965.1 PVC group bacterium | reverse complement strand
GATCGGATGAACGGGCGGAGATCCGGTAGATCCGGGTATCCCGGACCCGGTCGACGCTGATCGCCGACTGGACCCTCCGCGCCCAGCTGTTCCATTCGGCCTCGTCTTCCGGGTCGGCCAGGCCCAGGGCCCGGACCACCCCTTACGCGGTCAGCCGGCTGGTGATGACATATCTCTCAGTCTCGAAGCCGACGTTGTCGTGGTAGGGGTTGAAGTAAAACGGCAGCGCCCCCCCGGTCAGCAGAGAGGCGGGGGATATCCTTCGGTAGCGGATCTGGCTGCTGGCCCGGTAGATCGGCCCCTGCCGGTAGGTATTCCAGGCGGTCAGGCCGACCGCGGCGGTGAAGATCACCAGGATTATCCAGGCCCTCCGCCGGAGGATCCGGAGGTAGTCGAGAACCGGCAGCAATATTGAGTGTAATGTCATAATCATTCAGAACCAGGATTCCGGGACAATCAGGAGGTCGCCGGGCAGAAGACTGAAATTCTTCTCCCTCTGCCCGCCGACGATATCCCGGAGAAATACCCTGGTCTCCGTCTTCTCCTCGCCCTCGCCCCGGACCAGTCGGGCCCGGTTGCCGGAGGCGTGCTCGTCCAGGCCGCCGGCCGCCAGGAGGGCGTCGAGGGCGGTCATCCGCTCGACCCAGCGGAAGGAGCCGGGGGAGTTGACCGCTCCCAGGACGTAAACCCTCTCTTCGCCGGTGAAGGCCCCCGCCCCATCCGGGGCGGAAACCGTGACGATGTCCTGGTCCTGGAGAAAGATATCCTGCTCCCCGCCCAGGAGGGCCTGGAGGTTGACCGTGATTTGATCCTGCCGGTCGGACCCGGGTTGCGAGCGGAGGATCCCGATCTCGCTCTCCCCCCAGATCCGGGGCCCGCCGGTCTGGAGGAAGTTGGCCAGGAGCGATCGGTTGTCGCCCAGCCTCCGGATACCGGGGTTACGGACGTTGCCGAAGAAGTAGACCACCTGGCTGTGGTACTCGGCGATCGCCAGATCGACCCGGGGCCGGCGGATGTAGTCCCGGATCAGGATCGCCCGCAGTTTTTCCAGGATCTCGGTCTCGGACCGTCCGGCGACCGGGACGTCACCCACCCAGGACCAGGCGATCGTCCCTTCCGGGGAGATCCGGAACTGCCCCGAGAGGTCGGGCTCGCCGTAAACCGTCACCTTGAGCACGTCGCCGACACCGACCCGGTAAATGCTCTCTCCCCCGAACCAGGCGGGCGGGACCGGCGCCGGATCCCGGTCCGCCTCCTCTCCGTCAACCGGGACTTCCGGGGGCAATTCGATCCCCGGCCCGGCGCAGGCGGCAACCGCCAGGAGAGCCGCCGCCAGCCATATCCGCGTTGAGAAAACAGCTTTCATCTCAAATCCTAATAAGTCCCGAAGGAGAGCCTGACCCCGGCATAGACCCGGTTGGAGACCGCCTTCTCGTCGGTCGGCGCGTCCAAGGTCTGGTTGCGGACATAGCCGGAGTTAAGGGAACTCCAACGGTTCAGCCGGTAATCCAGGGACGCCCGGTACTGGATCCTCCGGTAATCGCTGCCCCGATAGGTGTCGTCATAGTAGCGACCGTAGGTCTCCAGAACAAGTTTTTTCGTCACCCGGTAGCGGCAGAGCAATTCGTAGAATTGTTCGGTGTAAGGCAACCCCTGGATATCGACCGTCCGCCGCTGGCGGAATGCCGCCCTCAGATCCACATTGCGGGTCGGCGCCCAGTCCCCGGTCACGGAGTAAACGAACCCTTCGCGACTGTCGTCTCCGGTCTTATCAAAAGTGTATCCCCCGGAGACCGCCGCCGTCACCCGCCTCCCGAGATCGGCCCGGAAACCCGCCTCCGGGTAAAATCTCCGGTAGTCCGGAGACCGGGAATAGTACCTGAGCAGAAAGGAGTTGGTCTGGAAAAAGCTCAGGGAACGGGTGAAATCGTAGCGGAGCGTTTCGTAGAAGCGGTGGCCATAGTAGTCGTCGCCAAGCCGGCCGCTAGAGGTGTAATCCACCCGGCTGAACTCGTAACCGGCGGTCAGTCCCAGGTTGCGAGCCGGGCGGCTGTCCCAGACCGGGCCGACGGTAAAGATATTCCTCTGGGCCAGGTTGTCGGGCTGTTCTTCGGGTAGGGTGACGTTGATGGGGACCAGTTCGTACCTGTTTTCGACCTCGATACGGAGATTCCGGGTCACCTGGAGACCGTAGGGGACGTTGATCACGAAGTTATGGTAGTCGCGGTTACGGTCAGACTCGCCGCTGTACTGATACCTGGTGTAAACGTAGTTGGTGTAGATCGTCAGTTCCGAGAGGTTAAAGCGCATACTCAGGCCGGGGGAGATCCGGGTGTAGAAATCGCTGACCTGGTCGGTCGGAGTGAAATCCAGGTTGTCGTTGTAATGGCCGGTCAGGTTGAAGGTGGGGGTGAACTCGACCAGGTTTGATCCCCGCGACGGGACGGCGGCGGCCGGGAGAAAGAGCGCGCAAAATAGCGCCGCGCGAATGTATGGGGCTGGCCGCCAGGTCATTAAACCACCGCTCCGGTACAAACCGTTGGGATAACTTTAGAGGAGGGTCCGGACCATCTCGATCACCGCCAGCTGGGCGACCCGGTTCAGGGGGTCCCTCCGGGAGAAGAGGAGGTCGTAACTGGAGCGGGTGACGCTGGCCGACCAGACCACCTCGCCGGTGGCGACGCTGACCAGCCGGGCGGAGAATCCCACCGCCGGCTCCACCTCCTCGTCCTCCTCCCGGTAGACCCGGTACCAGTACTCGGAGACCGAGCCGAAGATCACCCCGTCCACCCCCAGCTTCTCCCCCAGCCGGCGGGCGGTCTCGGCGTCGATCGGATCTTCGACCCTGATCCCCTGGTCCGCGGCGGCGGCCACCGCTTCGGTCCTCTCCATCACCCGGTAGGCCCGGGAGATGTAGAG
>PWXJ01000118.1 GCA_003561965.1 PVC group bacterium | reverse complement strand
TCTTCGGCCGGCCCCTGCTCAACTGGTATCTCGGCCTCTACCTGTAAGAATCCCCTTCAATCCCAGCCAATCGTCTGTTAAATTAACAGGGTTAAGTAAAAATCTGGAATCGGGATCACCTGTTTAGCGGGAGAAAAGAAATGCTCCGTTACCTGACAGCCGGGGAGTCTCACGGGCGGGGGCTGCTGGCCATCCTCGACGGCCTCCCGGCCGGTCTGAAGATCGACCCCGCCTTCATCGACTCCGAGTTGAAGGCCCGCCAGGGCGGTTACGGCCGGGGGGGGCGGATGGAGATCGAGTCCGACCGGGCCGAGATCTGGTCCGGGGTCAGGGACGGGGTGACGATCGGCTCGCCTCTGGGGCTGGTGATCCGCAACCGCGACTTCACCATCGACGACCTCCCCCCGGTGACCGCGCCCCGGCCCGGCCACGCCGACCTGGCCGGGGGGAGGAAGTACGGACACCGCGACCTCCGGAACGTCCTGGAGCGGGCCAGCGCCCGGGAGACCGCCGCCCGGGTCGCCCTGGGCGCGGTCGCCCAGCTGTTGCTCCGCGAGTTTTCGATTTCCGTGGAGAGCTGGATCGTCACCCTGGGCGGGATCGCGATCGGGGAAGTCACGGATGAGGAGAGGAGGCGGAACCTGGCCGCCTCCCGGCTGAACTGCCCCGATCCCGAAGCCGAGGTTAAGATGATCGCCCTGATCGACCGGGCCCGGGAGGAGGGCGACACCCTGGGCGGGGTCTTCCAGGTGGAGATCACCGGGGTTCCGCCCGGCCTGGGGAGCTACTCCCAGGGCGATACCCGGCTCGATGCTTGCCTGGCCTCCGCCCTGGTCTCGATCCCGGCGGTCAAGGGGGTGGAGATCGGGTCCGGATTCTCTGCCGCCGCCCAACCGGGGTCCGGGGTTCACGACGTGATAATCTGTACCGAGAACGGGATCTGCCGGCCGACCAACCGGGCCGGGGGGGTCGAGGGGGGCGTGAGCAACGGGGAGCCGATCGTGATCCGGGCGGCGATGAAGCCGATCCCCACCCTGACCCGGCCGCTGCCGACGGTGGACCTGGAGACCGGAAAGGCGGCCGACGCCGCCCGGGAACGCTCCGACGTCTGCGCCCTGGCGGCGGCTTCGGTGGTGGGGCGGGCGGTGGCCGCCCTGGAACTGGCCCGGGCCTTCCTGGAGAAGTTCGGGGGCGACAGCCGGGAAGAGATCCGCCGCAATTATTCCGCCTACCTGGAGGCCGGGAAGAGATAGCCGCCGGCCCGCCCCCGCCGTTTAGTCCTTACGGGGACCCGAGCGATGATCGACCCGAACCGGACATACCGCCTCCTGGTGGTGGATGACGACCCCTTCACCCGGAAACTGCTGAACCGGCATCTCTCCGACGCCGGCTACCGGGTGACCGCCGCCGAGGACGGGGAGAGCGCCTGGGAGGAATTGAAGAAGGATCCCCCCGACCTGCTCCTCCTCGACATCCGGCTGCCGGGGATCGACGGACTGGAGATCCTGGAATGGATCCGCCGGGAATCCGGCCGCCGGCGTCTGCCGGTTATCCTGCTCTCCGGCCTCGACCAACCGGGGGAGGTGGTCAGGGGCCTGGAGCTGGGGGCGAACGACTACGTCACCAAGCCGGTCACCTTCCCGGTGCTCCTGGCCCGGATCCGGACCCAGCTGATGATCTCCGATATGGTCAAGCGGCTGGAGGCCCAGACCAGGATCCTGGCCCGCCTGGCCTCTTACGACCAGCTGACCGGCGCTTTCAACCGCCGGGGGCTGGAGCGGATCCTGAAAACCGAAGTCGAACGGAGCCTCCGTTACCGTCAGCCGCTGGCCGCCTTGATGCTCGATATCGACCACTTCAAACCGGTCAACGACCGTTACGGCCACCCGGTCGGCGATCGGGTCCTCCGCTGGCTCGCCGGAATCATCTCCTCTTCCCTCCGGTCCTCCGACCTGCTCTGCCGGTACGGGGGAGAGGAGTTCCTGATCGTCCTCCCCCATACCGGGCTGGAACGGGCCCTGGAAGCCGGGGAGCGGATCCGCCGCCAGGTCGCCGGGGAGCCCTTCCGGGACCAGGGCCTGGAGATCCCCCTGACCGTCAGCCTGGGCGCGGCCGTCCTCGACCCGGAAGCCGAAGACCCGGGAGGGGAGTTGATCGCCGCCGCCGACCGGGCCCTCTACCGGGCCAAGCGGGAGGGGAGGAACCGGGTCTGCCGGGAGGACGGATGACGCGAGGAGAAAAGAACATCGTGCTCTTCGGGTTTATGGGTACCGGGAAGTCGGCGGTGGCCCGCCGGCTCGGGGAGCGGCTGGAACGGGAAGTGGTGGAGATGGACGACCTGATCGAAGATCGGGAGGGGATGGAGATCAGCCGGATCTTCGCCGAGCGGGGGGAGGCGTATTTCCGGAAGCGGGAGCGGGAACTGGTCCGGGAACTCTCCCGGCGGCGGAATCTTGTCATCGCCACCGGGGGCGGGGTGGTCCTCGATCCGGAAAACGTCCGGGATCTGGAACGGACCGGGAGCGCGGTCTGCCTGACCGCCCGCCCGGAGGTGATCCTGAAGCGAGTGGCCGACCAGAGCCACCGGCCGCTCCTGGAAGGAAACGACCGGGAGCTTACGGTCAAACGGATGCTCTCGGCACGCCGCCCTCACTACGACCGGATTCCTTGCCAGATCGACACCTCGGACCTCAGTGTGGATGAGGTGGCCGAGCAAGTGATCGGTTTGAGGGGGAGTGGAGAGTAGTTATGATCGCTTCACGGCGGGCAAATATTCCGATAACCGTTATTGTCCTGACCGCGTCGATTGTCTTGATCTTTTCCGCCATCAGCAATCAGAGTATCTGGATCGACGAGGCGATGACGGCTAACTACGCCAGGATGGAGACGTCCGGCGAACTGTTCCGCAGTCTCTGGAGGGATAAGAAATCCGAAGCCCAGATGCCGCTGGGTATGTATCTGGCCTTTCTCGGGGAAAAACTGTTCGGCCACTCCGAGTACGCTCTCCGTATCCCCAATCTATTGTGGTTGAGCCTGGGGATCTGGGCCTTCGCCCTGATCGGAAAGCGAATCGGAGCGGTCTGGCTGCCCCTGTTGCTGGCGGTTCATCCGATGGTCTGGCATTACGCCGACGAGGCCCGACCCTACGCCCTGCAGATCGGGTTGGCCGCTCTGCTGCTCTGGGCCACGGCCGGCCTGATGTCGGACCGGCGGGTCACCGGAGGCGTCCTGGCTGCCTTCTGGTTGTCCGCGATCGCCCTCTGCGCGACCAGCCTTCTGGCGGCGATCATATTCACCGGCTGGCTGGCCGTCCTTTTGGTGATCTGCCGCGATAAAATCCCCCGGATCTCCCCGGGCCAGAAAATTTTCTCGACGGCGGCATTGCTGGCGCTTACCCTTATCGGAATCTACTATCTGTCCACCATTTGGCGAGGCGCGGGAGGGGCGAGATACTGGGACGTGAGCCTGGCCAATCTGCTCTTTGTCGGCTTCGAGTTCGGCGGGTTTATGGGGTTCTCTCCCGGGCGGATAGTATTGCGGACGACGGCCCAGGAAGGGATCGGCGGCCTCCCGGCGGTTCTTCGGCCCTATCTCGCTCCCCTGGTCGGGTTGGCGGCGGTTTACCTCTTCTTTATTGCCCGCCTGCCCGCCGTGGTCGGCAGAGCCGGAGACAACCGGGATCGGAGTCTCTACCGGTTCTGTCTGGCGGCGATAGGTATCTGCGGCTCGGGGCTGTGGATCATCTGTTATATCGTGCGGTTTCCGTTCTGGGGAAGGCATCTCGTTCCCCTGCTTCCTCCGGTCCTGCTATTGCTGGCCGGGGCGGCTTTGAAAATGTCGCGAGCAGCCCGCGGCATTTTAGTTGGATTGCTGCTTGCGCTGCTGCTCGCGGGCAGCATTAACCAGCGGTTCAACAAACAACATCAAAAGGATGATTACCGGACAGTGGCGGCACTGGCCCGGGCGGCGGAGGATGAAGGCAAGAGCGTTTTCTGGGCAGCCTGCCTGGTGACGGCGGCCTATTACGACTACGAGCCCGCGCTGCATTACCCGGCTGATCCCGGTCGCGAGGATTGGCGGAACGCGGATATGGTCGTCTATTCCAAGGCCGATCTCTTCGACCCCGCCGGCCATATCCGGCGGTGGCTGGATTCGGCGCCCTATAAGCTGTCGGAGCAATATCCGGCTTTTACCATATGGGTGAGAGAAGAATAATGAATATACCAGAACAGTTCCCCCGGTTCGTCATTCTGACGCCGGTCTTCAACGATTGGCGGTGCCTGGAAACCCTGCTCCGGCACCTGGACGGCGATCTGCGGAAGCATAACGCGACCGCGGATATCCTGGTTGTCAACGACGGTTCCACGGAACCGACTCCCGGCGACTTGGGGCAGGATAAACTCACCGGCATCAACTCCATCAAGATCCTGGAGATGGTATGCAACCTCGGGCATCAGCGGGCGATCGCCGTCGGCCTCGCCTACCTGGCCGATCTGCCCGAAGACACGACGGTGGTGGTTATGGACAGCGACGGTGAGGACCGGCCGGAGGATGTGCTGAGGCTGGTTCGCGACCTGGAGAGACAGTCTTCCGTCGACGTGGTCTTCGCCGGGCGGCACCGCCGTTCCGAGGCCGCCCTTTTCCGGTTCGGGTACGCCGCCTATCGGCTTCTGCACCGGCTGCTGACCGGCGTCGGTATCCGCTTCGGCAACTTCAGCGCCATCCGTGTCGGCGCCCTGCGCCAGTTGTTATACCAGAGTTCGTTCTGGAATCACTACGCCGCCGCCGTGGTTCGCTCCCGGTTGGTTTACGGGGTATTGCCCACCAGCCGCGGCAACCGATACCAGGGAAAGAACAAGTTGAACTTCTCCCAGTTGATGGTGCACGGTTTCAGCGCGCTCAGTGTCTTCTCCGATATCGTCAGCGTCCGGCTGTTGATATTCACGTTATGCCTCGTCATCCCGGGCGGCATCTACACGGTCCTGATGTACCTGGCCGGCCGTCTGGCCGGGCCGGCCCTGTTGCTGATCGGGCTGGCGGCCGGGGTGCTGGTCGTGTCGTTCATCCTGAACGTTATCTCCCTGATCGCGATGCGCTCCGCCCCGTCCTTTATCCCCGCCCGGGACACTTCCGAATTTATCAAATCCGTTAACCGGCTGAACCCGCCGCCGCGATGATGGAGACCTCCTACATCGGCAGCGAACTTGAAATCTTCGCTCAGGCAATAAACTGGAAGCGCTACTACGGCGGAAGAATCGAACCCTTTTTCGGGCAAACCGTCCTGGAAGTAGGCGCCGGACTGGGAGAGACCACCATTCATCTGGCGGCGACCCCGCGGAGGAAGTGGCTCTGCCTCGAGCCGGACCCCGCCTTTTGCCGGATCATCGAGGAGAAAATTTTCCGGGGTGAGCTCCCGGAATTCTGTTCCGTCCATAACGGAACCACCGGATCGCTCGCGGAAGGCGATTCCAGGTTTGATACGATCCTTTACATTGATGTCCTGGAACATCTGGAAGACGATCGAGCCGAACTCGCTCGCGCCGCCGCTCTTCTGGACGAGAGAGGATTTATCATCGTGGTTGCGCCCGCCCACGCGTTTCTCTTCAGTCCCTTCGACAGTCGGATCGGCCACTACCGGAGGTACAACCGGAAGATGATCCGGAGCGCCTGCCCGGCCGGCTTGACCCTCGAGCGCCTGGAGTATCTGGACAGCGTGGGGATGCTGCTTTCGTTGGCCAATCGCTGGCTGATGAGAAACCCGACGCCCAGCCTGCGGCAGATCGTGTTCTGGGACCGGGCCGTTATCCCCCTTTCGCGATTGCTTGACTCGGTGTTTTATTATCGACTGGGAAAAAGCGTTCTCGCCGTGCTCGGGAAACAGAACAACCCGGCCGTTGAATCCGCGGGAGCGCTGCCCCATCAGCGGTGTTCCGGGCGCGTGAACTCTTCCGGGTAGAGGGTGCCCGGTCGAGGGGTCGAGCTCGAGAGAAAATTGCTCCGACTGCCGTTATGGTGATCGCAGTGAAATATCCCGGAATATTACTGATTCTCCCGGCGATATTGGCCGTTGCTCTGGTGGGGGCGGCGGAGGCCGGGGAAGAAAACGGTCTCCCCGGCGTGCTCTGGGAACGGCTCATCTCCCCGGATGACGCGTTTCTCCCCTCGTTGCGTTTTCGCCTGGAATACGACGACAACATCAACCTGACGGGGAGATCCGAACAGCGGGGCAGCTGGAAGAACGTATTGGAACCCGGTCTGAAGTTCAATTTTCCCGGGGAACAGACCGGCCTGGAGTTTCAATATTTCCCGACCTTCTTCCTCTACTGGGATCGGGACGACCGATATGACATCAACCATACGGCCTTTATCCAGGTGGAGCATTCGTTCGACAGTAGAAACAAGATAAGGATAGCCAATCTGTTTTTTCGGAAGGAGGATCCCAGGGATCTGACCCGGGTGATCGTTCCGGGGCAGCGTCTCGCCGATTATTACTATAACAATCTGATACTTAAGTATCGCAACCAACCAAACCGCCGGATAACCTGGGGCGTTAATTATGACAATGAACGATATTCTTACGACGCGGAAGTTATGAAGAGATCCTTGAATATGACCGCCAATGACGTGGGAGGTGTCTTCCAATTTCAGTGCAGTCGCCGGTTTAAACTAAAAGGCGTTTATCAATTTCGGCTTGTGGATTACGATCAGAGCGACGGCGATTACAGGCGTCATCTGTTCCTGGGCGGGTTCAACTGGCTGGCCAACAGGCGATTAACCTTCGACGTTTTAGCCGGCTACACGAATCAGCGACTTGACTCAGGCGTAAAATTGGCCGGGCCGTATATCGAAACTATGATCGAGGCGATAGTCGGCCCGGACCTTTTCATCGAAGTCTCATACACTCATAGTATCGAAGACTTGCCCGAAAGCTATCAGCCTAGACGACTTGGTCATACACTGGAAATATCGGCAGCTTACGACCTGCTTCCGCGGCTGAGATTGGGTTCGAAGTACCTTGGGAGGCTGACCTATTATCCTTACCGTCGGAGTACGGAGGATGAACGCAAGACAGGTTCGGAACTTTTCTGGCAGAGTGAGCTTTATTCCGAATATTGCTTGAACCCGGCGACCAGCCTCAAGCTGGGTTGGCGGCGGACGGAAAACAGCTCGAACCAGCCCGGATCGACGTTCTTTCGCGACCAGGTTTATCTTGCAGTAACCGCTGATTTTTAACTTAACGCCGTAACCCCCTTTATGTTAGTATTAAGTCTTATCTCGGGTTAGACGATCCATAATTGTGAAAGACAGAATCCAACTCAATTACTACTGGGCGGTCATCAGAAGGAAGTGGCCGTTGATTGTGGCGGTCCCGGCTTTGGTGGCCGTGGGCATCGTTCTGACCGTATGGCGCCAGCCCGAAATATACCGCGCCCAGGCCCAGATCCGGGTGGAGATGGAACAGCCCGACGTGGTCATCCATCCCCAACTCCTTCTCCGGACCCCGTTCGACGCCCAGCGTTTTTACCGTACTCAACACCAGATCATTCAATCCAGCCCGGTCATTAAGCCGGTGGTTGAAAAGCTTCGCCTGGAAGAGAGATGGTTTCCCGGGATTCCCTCCGCCGCCAGGGCCGCCGTCTCCCGCCTGCGCGATAATCTCCGGGTCATTTCTCTCGAAGGCTCCACTATAATCACTATCTCCTACGAGGACCCCGACCCGGAACTGGCGGCGATGGTGGCGAACGAGGTCGTGGAAAGTTTCATCCAGCAGCGTCGGGAAGCACGCGCGGCTTTCCTGGACGAGGTGATAGAAAATATGCGCCGGCAGCTCATACTTAATCGCCGGAAACTGGACGAATCACAGGCGGCGTTGCGCGGGTTCAAGATCAAGGAAGGACTGACGTTTATTTACGATACCCCGCTGGATGAGAAGAGGTTGGCCGATCTGAACGAGGTTTTCATAAAAGCCAAGACCGCCCGCATCGCCAGGGAAGTACAGCTGACCGAACTGGAGAAACTGCCGGCGGAACGGCGGATATCGGCTCTGGTTCTGATGACGGACAATTATCATTTCCAGGAACTGCGGGCGCGGCTGGACCGAAACGAAATCGAACTGGCGACGCTTCAGGAAAAGTTTTTGCCGGGTCATCCCGAGATCCGGGAGATTTCCGCCGCCGTGGAGCGAACCAGGAAACAGCTTAACGAACTGGCCGAAGGAATGCTGACCGGGCTCAGGACTGAATATGAGAAAGCCTTGCAGGAGGAGAGGATGCTGGCCGAGGTGCTGGGGGAGATCCAGCTGGAGGATCAGCTCAAGGAGGAGAGCCGGGCGGAGTATTTCGACCTGAAACGCCAGATCGAGGTCGACCAGGAAGTAATGCTCTCCACGCGCAAACGAATGGAAGAGGCGATGGTGGGCGAAAGTATTCCCAAAGTCAGGATCGAGTTGGTGGAACCGGCCCTCGTCCCCGCTATCGCAGTCAAGCCCAGGAAGATGTTCAGCCTGATGTTGGGTGGCGCTCTGGGATTGGTGGGGGGGATAGTCCTGGCATTTTTCCTGGCGTACACTCATCAACGCCTGGCCAGCGTTGAGGAAGTGGAGCAATACCTTGGACTTCCGGTCCTGTCCCTGATCCCCAGGCAGTCGGAAGCAGTATCGATTTTCTCCCAAGACGCGTCCACTGTGGAGGCCTACCGGTTGTTGCGGACCAAGGTGGACCATCTCCGCCGGCAGGAAGCATTCAGGACGTTGATGATCACCAGCGCCGTCAGCGGCGAGGGGAAGAGTACGATCTCCTCCAATCTGGCCGTATGTATGGCAGATTTTGGGGATCAAGCGATATTAATTGACGGCGACTGCCGTCGGCCTTCGATCAACAGGCTTCTGGAACTGGATAATGAAGCCGGTTTGATCGATGTGCTGGCCGGAACGCGCGAACTGAAGGATGTGATCAGGAAAGCGGGCCGGGAGAAAACCTTTCCGGTCATCACCAGCGGCGGCGACACCGAAATGGGGATTCCCCTGCTCAATTCTCAACCCCTGGTCGAGTTTATCGGCAAGATAGAAGGAGAATACGAGTTGTCCATCTTTGATTCTCCTCAAGTTCTGGGGGTAAGCGATACCCTGTTTTTAGCCTCGGCGGTGGACGCGGTACTTCTGGTAGTTGAACACAACCGCCATCCACGGTCGCTGATTATGCAGGCCCAGAAACAGTTGACCGAGGCGGGCGCCCGGATAATCGGCGTGGTCTTCAACAAGATCTCGCCGGACCAGATCGCCCATTACCGGCATTATTCGTATCTGCTCGGTGACGGCTCGTGAAACCTGCCTGGAATAAGTCATTCGGGTTCGGACGACGGAGATGGCTGCCGGCGGCGGCAGTCGTGACGTACTTGCTGCTGGGAAATCCCTCCGCTCCCGCCCAGTCGGCCGACTACATCATCCAACCCCGGGACACCCTGACCATCACGGTCTGGCGCCACCCTGATCTTGACATAACTGTAGATGTCGACTCCGGAGGCGAAATCGTCCTCCCCTTGCTGGGGCGGGTCCGCGCGGAAGGCCTGACCGCCCGTCAACTGGAGGAAGAATTGACCAGGGGATGGGGGCAGGCTTATATCAAAGATCCCTACGTCCGGGTTTCTCTCAGCCAGAAGAACTTTTTTGTCTTTGGAGAAGTCAGGGAACCCGGATCATTTGAACTGGGGGGGAATATCACGGTGATGCGGGCGCTGGCCGCGGCCGGCGGTTTTACGGATTTCGCGGCCAGGAGAAAAGTCCAGGTCATCCGCGTCACGGCGGACGGGGTCGAAGTAATCGAGGTCAATATCCGTCAAGTCCAGAGCGGCCGCGCCGACGATATCAAGATCCAGCCCGGCGACGTGATCAATGTGCCCAAGTCGTTCTTCTGAACACTTTCGGGAAACAGTTTCCAGAAAAAACCCGGGGCGGTTCAGTAGAACCGCCCCGGGTTTTTCCCGGTCAGGTTTTGAACGGGTAGCTACCTATTCCCCGTAGACCTCGATCTCGTTGATCCCGCCGCCCCGGTGGTAATAACCGTCGACGTGGAAGCGGATGTAGCGGGCTTCGACGCCTTCTTCCAGGACGACCGGTACCCACGCGGGAGTCGGCGAGAACTCCTCGGTCCCGGAGGCGACCTCGATGTAATTCGTTCCGTTCGGGCTCACCGAAATCCGCCAGTCGGTGGTGGCCCGGTCGTGGAAGCTGCGGTTGCGGGTGTTGAGCCAGCGTATCTCCGAGAGCGAGTAAACCTCCTCCAGGTCCACCTCCACCCAGCCGGTGGTATGGCTGGGCAGGAGCCAGAAGTCGATACCCTGCTCGCTGACGCTGCCGTCGGTGACGTGCTCCGGAGGATGGGCGGGGCTGGAGAAGTAAGCCGAGGCGACTGCCGGTTTTCCCAGTGCCAGGTTGGTCGCTCCCGGACTGGCCAGGCGGCTGTAGGCCTCAATCTCGTTGACCCCGCCGCCGAGGCCGTAATATCCGTCCACGTAAAGCCGGATGAACCTGGCCGCGTCGGCCTCTTCGGGCACCTCGACGGTTACCCACTCCGGTTCGGGGGAGAACTCCTCGGTCCCCGAGGCGATCTCCTGGAAGCCGAGCCCGTCGGCGCTGATCGCCAGGCGCCACTCGGTGGCCGCCCGATCGTAGTCTTCGCCGTTGTGAGTGTTGAGCCAGCGGATCCGGGCCAGCTGATGCTGCGCGTCCAACTCCACCTGGACCCAGCCGGTGGTGCCGTCCGGCAACAGCCAGTAATCGATCTCCACCTCGTCCGTGCTGCCGTCCACCACCAGCTCGGGCCCGAAGGACGGGTTCAGAGACTCCGAAGCCGTCGACGTTTGACCCAGGGCCACGTTCTTTTCCTTGCCGTAGGCCCTGATCTCGTTGACCCCGCCCCCATTGCCGTGGTACCCGTCCACATAGAAGCGGATATAACGGGCCGTGAACGAACCCTCGATCCGCACGAATTCGGGTGTCGGAGAGAACTCCTCGTCGCCCGAGGCGATCTCCTCGAAGTCAACCCCGTTGACGCTGATCGCCAGGCGCCATTCGGACGTGGCCCGGTCGTTGAAGCGGCGATTGTGGGTGTTGAGCCAGTGGATCTCCCGCAGATCGTGGATGCTTTCCAGGTCGCCCTGGACCCAGCCGGTGGTGTGACTGGGCAGCAGCCAGAAGTCGAT
>PWXJ01000137.1 GCA_003561965.1 PVC group bacterium | reverse complement strand
GGTGGGGAGCAAAAAGAGGAAGTCGTCCATCGACCGGGAGACCTTCTCGATCTCGTCGATGGTCAGTTCGTCGGTCCCGGGGTGGATCCCCCCGAGGAGGCAGTGCTTGCAGTTGGCGTTGCACTTCTCGGTGACGAACATCACCAGGTAGATCGGGGAGGCCCGGTGCTTGTTGAAGATCAACCGGCCGTACTTCAGGTAACTCAAGGCGTTCATTGCCATTCCCTGTTGTCAGTTGCGCTAAGATGGCATACTATTTCCGGAACTCACTACCATACCCCGGGCCCAACGGGGGGTCAACTATGAACAACATCCTCACCATCGACGTCGAGTCCTGGATTCACTTCCGGGAAGCCCTGGAAGACGGCGCGATCCCCGACGATCCGGCCGGCCGCCAGGAGTTGGACCGGGGCCACCTCGGGTTCGCGCTGAGAGAGACCCTCGACCTCCTGGACCGGAGCGGCAACCGGGCGACCTTTTTCGTCCTCGGAGAACTCTTCCGGTGGATCCCGGATATCCTGGACGAAATCCGGAGCCGGGGGCACGAAGTCGGCTACCACGGCCACGACCACCGGATGATCGAATCCCCGGAGATTTTGAAAAGCCAGCTCGACCTCTCGAAGGATTTCATCGAAAGCTTCAATCCGGCCGGCTTCCGGGCGCCGCAGCTCCACCTGGTACCGGACGCGATGGAGGAGCTGAAACGTTCCGGATTCACCTACTCTTCTTCCTCCTACGGGCCTTTCGAAAGCGCCGCCGTGATCAACGGCGTCCGGGAGATCCCCGTCTCCACCCTCCGCTGGCGGCCCGGGCGGCCGGCCCCCCAGACCCTCCCCCGGCCGCTGGCGCCGTCGATCCTGCTCAAGGAGATCCCCTTCGGCAGCGCGATGAGCGCCGGGCTGCTGGGCGGGACAACCTCCCGGTTCATCCGGAGGTCGAACAGGAAGAACCAACCGGCGGTCGTGATGCTCCATCCCTGGCAGCTGTTTCCGCCGGAGCAGATGACCGGGATGGGCTTCAGGGCCGGTATCTGTTTCAAGCACACGCCCTTTCTGCCCTATGCCTTCTCCCGAGCGGAGGCATTACGGAACCTGGTCGTCCGGAACAGCTTTACTTCCTTCCTCAATTACCTTAACCGCGCCGCTGAATAGTGGTAGCATCGTAGGCTTATGAACCGGGAACCGACCTGCATACTGGGCGGCGGCCTCTCCGCCCTTTCCCTGGCCCACTTCCTCGAGGGAAGCTCGGTCATCTTCGAGAAAGAGGACCGGCTGGGGGGGCTATGCCGTTCCTTCGAGACCGGCGGGGTCTGCCACGACATCGGGCCCCACATCTTCTTCTCCAGGGATAAGGAGGTCCTGGAGTTCCTGACCTCCCTGACCCCGATGAACCGGCTCCGCCGCTCCAACAAGATCTTCTACCGGGGACGGTTCGTCAAGTACCCCTTCGAGAACGAGCTCTCGGCCCTCCCGGATGCCGACCGCGACTGGTGCCTGGAGACCTTCATCGACAACCCCTACCGGGATTACCCGGCGGAGAATATGGCCGCCTTCTTCTACAAGACCTTCGGCGAGGGGATCACCCGGGCCTACCTCGAACCCTACAACCGGAAGATCTGGAAATTCGAACCCGCCCTGATGGATACCCAGATGGTGGAGAGGATCCCCAACCCCCCGCCGGAGGACATCATCGCCTCGGCCCGGGGCGAGTCCACCGAGGGCTACCTCCACCAGCTCCACTTCTCCTACCCCGAGCGGGGAGGGACGGGGTCGATCATCCGCTCCCTGGCCGGGAAGAGCCGGGTCCGGCTCGACGTCCGTCTGTCCTCCCCCCTGGAGAAGGTGCGGGTCAACCCCGGCGGGGGTTTCCGGGTCACCGCCGGCGGGGAGACCGGGGATTACTCCCGGCTGGTCTCCACCATCCCCGTCCACGAACTGCTCCCCCGCCTCGATCCGCCCCCGCCGCCGGAGGTCCGGTCCGCACTGGAAAAACTGAAATACAACTCCATCCACGTCACCATCGTCCAGACCGCCCGCCACAGCCTGGGCGACAACCTGGCGGTCCTGGTCCCCCGGCCCGACATCTCCTTCCACCGGGTGACCCGGCTGGATTATCTCGGGGAGAACTACCGCCGGCCGGGGGTCGACACCCTGATGGCGGAGATCACCTTCCGCCCGGGAGACCGGTTCGACCTCCCCGAAGAGGAGATCGCGGAGATGGTGGCCGCCGACCTCGACCGATTGGGGTTTGCGCCCCGCTCCGGGATCAAACTCGCCTCGACCAGGACCTTCAAGTACGCCTACGTCATCTACGACCTCGACCACCGGAAGAACACCGATACCGTCCTCTCCTGGCTGAGGTCGATCGGGATCGAGAGCGCCGGCCGCTTCGCCGCCTTCGAGTACATCAATATGAATACCGCCGTGGAGATGGCCCGGACCTGCGCCCGGCGGATCAATGACGAACTTCGGACTTGAGTTCTCCCCGCCGGTGGGATAAAAAACATATATTGTTCTCTTCCGTTGTGTGTGGGCAAATGCGTTATAGGTCATTGCGAGGAGCGAAGCGATGAAGCAATCTCAATTTGGGCCTTGAGAGAGATTGCTTCGGCCTCCGGCCTCGCAATGACCAATTGAACCCGGACTAAATGGAAGAGCACCACATACGGCCGGACCCGTCAACGCCCCGGACGCTATGAACTCCAACCCCTCCAAGTCTAACCGCGGACGCCGGAACGCAGGCCTCGCCCTGGCCGGGCTCCTTCTGCTCTCGCTCCTGCTCAACCTCTGGGGCATATCCTACGGGCTCCCCGACCTCTACTACCCCGACGAAGGAAGGATCGTCAATAACGCCCTGGCCTTCGGGATGGGGGACCTCAACCCTCACTACTTCAACTACCCCGCCCTCACGATGTACCTGCTTTTCT
>PWXJ01000160.1 GCA_003561965.1 PVC group bacterium | reverse complement strand
CGCCCGGTGAAGAGGGGCGCGGAGGCCGGAATCACCAGCGGCGCGGAGTGATCGTGGTGAACGGCGTGAACCTCGTGAGCTTCGTGAGCTTCGTGAGCTTCGTGGCATTCGTGAGCTTCGTGGCCCTCGTGAGCTTCGTGATCGCAGTGGGCGGCGTGATCGCAGTGGGCATCGTGAATGTCGCGGGCGCCGGGGGCGGCATCCGCGACGGGGCCGTTAAAACCGCGCGGAGGAGCGGATAATACTCCCCGGGCGAAGAGTCCCGGCCGGAGCCGCCCGTCGGGGTTGTCCGCCTCGACCCGCAGACCCACCGTGCGGGTCGTTTCGTCGAGGATCGGGTCGACCCAGGCCACCTCGCCGGTGAAGCTCTCCCCGGGGTAGGCCGGGAGGGTGAAGTTGACCGGACTCCCGGCCTCGACCCAGGCCAGTTCGGTTTCATAGGCCTCGAACCGGACCCAGACCGACTCCAGGCCGGCCACTCGGGCCAGCAACCCGCCCTCTCCCAGCCGGTCTCCCTCCCTGGCCCCCAGTTTCTCGATCACTCCATCGATCGGGCTGGGGACCCGGTAGGTCCGGGGGGCCTCCCCGGTCTCGAGGATCTCCTCGATCTGACCGGGGGAGACCCCCAGACGGGCCAGGCGTCCGCGGGCCGCCGCCAGGGTGGCCCCGCCGGCGGACCGGGCCACCAGCAGTTCCTCCATCGCGGTCGCCACCTCGGGGCTGTAGATCTCGGCGATCGTCTCGCCTTTCCCCACCGACTGCCGGATGAAGTTGGTCTTCAGGTTCTCGACGTAACCCGGGGAGAAGAGGACGACATCCTTGAGCAGTTCCTCGTTGTAACCGACCCGGCCGAAGAGCCGCAGCTCAACCTTGACCGGGAGCCTCTGAACCGGCCAGGTCCGGATATCCATCAGGGCGGCGGCCCGTTCGCTGACCCGCAGCCGGGGAAGTTCCCCCTCTTCCGGGTCATCATCGTCCATATCCACCGGGACCAGTGCCATCCCGCAGAGCGGGCAGCGGTCGTCCGGGTCGAAGGAACGGACCTGGGGATGCATCGGACAGGTATATACCTGGCGGCCGGTCGTCCCGGGCTCCGCGGCCCCGGCCGGCCCGGCCGGAACAAATCCGGCCGCCAGCAGAATCAACAGGATGGCTAAACCACGGGTAATGTTTGTTCCAAGTTTCATCGGAAGCTCCTTCATTCCATCAACCCCGTCGCTATTTCGGCTTCGTCCCAGGGGGCGATCTCCGCTTCCAGGCGGGCGATCTCCGAGGCCAGCCGGGCCCGGGCCCGGTAATCCTCGAGCCGGGTGTCGAGCAGCACCTTCTGGGCTTCGATCAGTTCCAGAAAACCCGTCCGGCCCGACTGGTAGGCCGCCCGGGAACTCTCCACCAGCTCCTCCGCCCGGGGGACCAGGTCTTCGCGGTAGAGGTCGACGGTCTGCCGGGCGGTCTCGGCCCGGGTATAAATCCGGCGGACCTCGAGCAGGAGCATATCCACGCGGTCGTCCAGCCTCGCCTCGGCCCGGGCCAGTTCGGCCCGGGCCCTCCGCTCGCCGGCCCGGTACTTCCCGCTCCAGATCCAGGGGATGTTGATACCCACCCCGGTATCGAGTTCCCGGAGGTCGCCCCCGTCCCGGTCCTGCTTGACCGCCACCCGGAATTCAAAGTCCGGCGCCCATTCCAGCCGCGCCGTCCGGACGGCCTCTTCCGCCGCCTCCATCTCCTTCCGGTAGGAGAGCAGGAAACAGCAATAGAGCCGGGCCGCCGCCAGGGCCTCGTCCAGGGTCCAGTTCAATTCGGGGAGACGGGGTTCGACCGGGGGGTCGCGGGGGGTGTCTTCCGGCTGACTCAGGAGCCGGTTGACGGCCGCCGCCGCCACTTCGAGTTCCCGCCGGCGGGTATCCAGGTCGTTGGCCAGGCGGGCGGTCTCCACCTCAGCCCGGAGGAGATCGGCCAGCAGGCCCTCCCCGGCGGCGTAGCGGCGGCGGGCGATAACCTCGAACTCCCGGAGCAGGTCCAGGTTCTCCCGGTAGGTCTCCACCGTCGCCGAGGCCGCCCAGAGTTCCCAGTAAGCGGCAGTGACGGCGGCCCGGATATTTCGCCGGGCCTTCAGGTAGCGGAACCCGATCGCCTCGGCCATCAGTCCGGCGGCGGCGGCCCGGGCGCCCCGTTTCCCGAACCAGGGGACCCGCTGGGAGGCCATCCACTTGACCATATCGAAGTCGTCGACCCGGGTGTCCATCCGCATCAGCTCGGCCCCGAACATCGGGTCGGGGAGCGACCGGGCCGCCGCCGGGTCTTCCCGGGCCGCCGTCCAGGACTCCCGGGCGGCGGCCACCTCCCGGTTGTTCTCCAGCGCCTCGGCGATCCACTCCTCCAGGACGGGGGAAGCGGAAAGGGCGGCGGGGGCCGGAAACAGGACCGCCGCCGCCCCGATCAGGGTTATCCAGTAACGGCTGATATCAACCTCCGGATTGTCCCCGGCGCCGACCCGCTCAGTGACGACAGCCCGGGCGGCAACCGCGGACCGGGGCGGGTTTGGCCGGGGCCTCGGCCGGATTCGCGTCGGCCTGGTGCCCATCCAGTACGGACAGGTACTTCTCCGGGTCGGCCTGGAACGTCGGCACGCAGCCCTGGCAGCAGAAGCGGACCAGCCGGCCCTCGTGCATATAATCAACCGGGGTCCCCATCGAACCGAGTTTCTGGCCGGAGACCACGCAGAAATCGATCGGGTAGGCCTCGATATCGGCTGCCTCCTGCCCAACGGCCGGACAGCACCCGCCCGCCAGCACCAACAACGTTGAAACTATCGCCAGGTTTAATATCATTCTCATCCTCTACTCTCCTTTCCGGGGCTTCAGACTTTGCCCTCTTTGAGATTTCGCTTATCGATCAGATTAACTTCCCGCACTTGCCCACACACACGCAGGGCGCCGGTTGCGTTCAATCGATATGCT
>PWXJ01000262.1 GCA_003561965.1 PVC group bacterium | reverse complement strand
GCTGGGCCACATCTCGGACCCCGAAGAGTTCCGGGAACTGAAATGCAACTGCTACGCCTATATCCACGGCCACTCCGTCGGCGGGACCAACCCCTCCCTGCTCGAGGCCCTTGGCGCCGGCGCCTGCGTCCTGGCCGTGGACGTCCCCTTCAACCGTGAGGTCATCCTTGACCGCGGCCTGTATTTCCGGAAGGATGTTACGGACCTGCGGGAGAAGATCCAGTACCTGGAGGACAATCCTCAGGCGGTCGCGGAGTTCCGGCGGCGGGCCCCGGAGCGGATCCGGGAGGCCTACACCTGGGAGCGGATAACCGACCAGTACGAGGAACTCTTCCGGAAGATGCTGGGAGGCTGAATAATGAGCCCAAAAACCATAACCACACCGGTTTTCGCCGCGGCAGCGTTTTTGTTCGTGCTGGGCGGAGGAGTTTACGGTGGGGGCTGGACCGGAGCCGAGATCATCGACGCGGGACCGGGGTATGACGCCGGGTCTCCCGATATCGCCCTCGACGGGAGCGGGCGGGCGCTGGCGGTCTTCGTTCAGGACGACGGGGACGACTGGCGGGTTTACGCCAACTTCCGGGAGGAGTCGGCCTGGAGCGGCCCCGCGATCATCGACGCCGGTGCCGGGTCGGCCGCCTCCCGGCCCCGGGGGGCAATGGACGGGAGCGGCCGGGCGATCGCGGTTTTCCAGCAGTCCGGCGGTGGCAGCGACCGGGTTTACGCCAACCGGTGGGACGGCGCGGACTGGTCGGGCGCCGAGGTCATCGACGCCGGGCCGGGTAATGACGCCTATCAGCCGGAGGTGGCGATGGACGGGGGTGGTAACGCGGTGGTGGTCTTTGAGCAGCAGGTTGATGAATTCTGGCGGATCCACGCCAACTTCTGGGACGGAACTCAATGGTCCGGGGCCCAGATCATTGATGCCGGTCCGGGGAATAACGCCTTCATCCCGGCGGTGGCGATGGCCGACAGCGGCCGGGCGGTAGCGGTCTTCGAGCAGTGGGACGGAGAGAACTGGCGGATCTATGCCAGCGTTTGGGACGGGAGCGCCTGGTCGGCGGCCGAACTGATCGACGCCGGTCCGGGCGGCAACGCTTCCCGGCCCCGGGTGGCGACGGACGGGTCCGGAAACGCGGTGGTTGTCTTCGGGCAGGATAGCGGCGGCGTTCTCAGGGTATATGCCAACTTCTGGGACGGGACTTCCTGGAACGGGGCCACGACGATTGACGCGGGGACTGGCGACCAGGCGGATTTCCCGGCGGTGGCGATGGCCGAAAGCGGCGAAGCGGTCGCGGTCTTCCAGCAGAAAGACGGATCGGCTGATCGGATTTATGCCAACCGTTGGGATACCTCGGGATGGTCCGGGGCGGCGGCCATCGACGCCGGGCCGGGTTTTCGCGCCTACGAACCCCGGGTGGCGATGGACGGAGAGGGGAACGCGCTGGCGGTCTTCCGCCAGTCCGACGGTTACTACTACCGGATTTATTCCAACCGCCTGTCCGGAGCGTCCTGGTCCGGGGCGGAGATCATTGACGCCGGCCCGGGGAAAAACGCCGACGACCCCCGGGTGGCCCTGGACGGGCAGGGGAGGGGGGTCGCCGTCTTTCGCCAGTACGACGGCTCCAACTGGCGGGTTTACGCCAACCGGTTTTTCCCGGTCTTCGCGCCCTGGATCCACGACTACAACGGCGATGGGACCAGCGATATCGCGATCTTCCGACCCTCTTCCGGCCTCTGGGCGGTCCGGGGGGTAACCCGGGTCTACTTCGGTTCTTCCGGCGACCTTATCGTCCCGGCCGACTACGACGGGGACGGCACGACCGATATCGCGATATTCCGGCAGGCTTCCGGCCTCTGGGCGGTCCGGGGGGTGACCCGGGTTTATTTCGGTTCTTCCAATGATATCCCGGTTCCGGGGGATTACCGGGGCGACGGTACCGCCGTCCCGGCGATCTATCGTCCGGGTTCCGGCCTCTGGGCGGTTCGGGGGGTGACCCGGATCTACTTCGGCGGCGGGGCGGACGTTCCCGTCCCCGGCTATTACTCGGCCGGCGGAAGCAAATCCGTCGGGATCTTCCGCCCCGACTCGGGGTTGTGGGCGATCCGCGGGGTGACCCGGGTTTACTTCGGTTCTTCCGCCGACACACCGGTTCCCGGGGATTACGGCGGGGAGGGGCTCTGGCGGACGGCGGTCTTCCGGTCCGGGTCCGGTCTCTGGGCGGTCCGGGGGGCGACCCGGGTTTACTTCGGGGGGACGGGCGACCGCCCGGTCCCCGGGGCTTACGGCGGGGGTGCCGACCTGACCGGGATCTTCCGCCCCGCCTCTGGCCTCTGGGCGGTGAGAGGGCTGACCCGGGTTTACTTCGGCGGCTCCGGCGATCTCCCGGCGGCGAGGTAATAGTCGGTCGGGGAAGTCTCAGCCCCCCCGTTTCACCAGCCGGCCTTCTTCCTCGTATCCCTTCAGCTTGTAGCGCAGGCCCCGGAGGCTGATCCCCAGGGCCTTGGCGGTCCGGGTCCGGTTTCCCCCTTCCTCTTCCAGGACCCGGAGGATGTGTTCCCGTTCGACCTCGGCCAGTTTGCTGCTTGCTGCTGCCGAAGGTATGTCTCCTGGGCGAGACGATTCTCCCCGGAGGAAGGGCGGGAGATCTTCAAGCCTGATCCGGTCGCCGGCGGTCATCACCACCAGGTTCTCGATCGCGTTCTCCAGCTCCCGGACGTTTCCCTTCCAGGGGTTCCGGGTCAGGGCCTCCATCGCCGCCGGTTCCATCGACTTCAGCGGCAGGGAATTTCTCCGCCCGGACAGCTCGAGGAAGTGGGTGACCAGGAGGGGGATGTCCGACCTCCTCTTCCGGAGCGGGGGGAGGTGGATCGGGATCACCGAGATCCGGTAGTAGAGGTCTTCCCGGAACTTTCCGGCTTTCACCGCTTCCTCGAGGTCGGAGTGGGTGCCGAAGAGGAAACGGGCCGCG
>PWXJ01000292.1 GCA_003561965.1 PVC group bacterium | reverse complement strand
TCCTCCCGGGCCTGGAGCAGGGCCTTGATCCCTTCGAGCTTGGCCTGGTTGTCGACGTCGGCCAGGGCCCGGATGTGGGTGGTCCCGTTGAGGGCGGCCAATTTCACCGCCTTCCTGACGTTGGGGAGGATCCACTTCTCGTCGTAATTCTCCTTGACCTTGGCCGCCGCCTCGATGGCGGTCATCGCCTTGCCCATCCCCTCGTTATGGTAATCCTTGAGGGCGTCCTCGCTCATCATCTGCAGGGTGTAAACCTTGCAGAGGTGGAGGTGGGCGTTGAGAAACGATTCCGTGACCAGCCTTCCCCCGGCGTCGATCTCGGTCTCGGCCGGGCCTTCGATCCCGGCCCCGATCTTCTCGATCTTGCCGCCGGTGACGGCGATGTCACAAAGTTCCTCCTGTTTCCGGAGCCGGGCGTTCTTGATCAGAATATCCATAGAAACTTCCTCCCTGATTATTGTTGCCGGTAGGATTGACCGGACCTGTGTCGAAATCATATTATAGAATACTTTCGCGAAAAGTAAAGGCCCCGGTTGGCCCCCGGCCGGATAATGTGGTATAAACCGGTAAGTCAACCGGGATGATCTTTCGGGCTTTATTCTCCGCCGGGCCCGGCGGGCGGGGAACCGCCGGACAACGAAAACCGAGGTTCGCCGAATGACCGCCAGGAGAAAGTCTTTTCCCTTTCCCTTCCTTGTTCTCTTCTTCCTTCTGGCCCTCCTGCCCTCTATCGCCTCCCGGGCCGAAACGCCGGAGGTCACCCCGCTCAAGGTCACCTTCGTCGATGTCGGCCACGGGGACTGTGTCTGGATCCGGACCCCGTTCGACGGGATCCGGGGCAACGGGATCTACGAGGGCTACAACATCATCATCGACGGCGGCCCCAGTTCCCAGCGGATCCAGGATATTATGCCTACCCTGGGCCTGGGCTGGGGCTCGGAGATCGAGTGGATGTTCAACTCCCACGCCCACGCCGATCATTACCGGGGCCTGATCGGGATGCTGGAGATGTACCGGGTGAAGAACGTGGTCGACCCCGGTTACCTCCCCTCCAGCTCGGTTTACGGGTCGTTCTGCTGGCGGGCGCTGATCGAGCCGGACAGCAATTTTTACTTCCCGGCCGTCGGCGAAGCCACCATCCCCGGGACCAGGACCCTGGGTGAGGATTACCCGGTCCGGCTGGACTGGGGCGACGAACTCGAGGTGGAGATCCTCTACGGCAGTTCCGACGTCCTCGATACCACGGTCAACGACAGTTCCCTGATCATCCGGCTGGAGTACAACGACGTCAGTTTTCTCTTCACCGGCGACGCCGAGGGCAAGAACCGTCCCGACAGTTTCGGGTTCCACGATCCGGACAACCCGATCCGGGTGGAGAGAATCCTCCTCGACACCTACGTCACCGGGGAGGAGAACCGGCTGGCCTCGACCATCCTGAAGATTGCCCACCACGGCAGCGAGACCTCCAGCACCAACCCCTTCATCGAGGCGGTGGGAGCCAGGGAGGGGATCATCCAGGCCGGCCACCGGCACGGGCTGCCCAACGCTTCGGTGATCAGGAGGTTCGAGGAGCAGGGGACCCGGATCTGGCGGACCGACCGGTCGCCGCCGGGGTGTTTTGTCAACGATACCATCGTCGTCACCACCGACGGCAGCACCTACGAAATCGGGTATGTCAACCCCAGCGCCGAGGAAGCCGCCGAGCTGGCCCGGGCCCGCCGGGAAGCCACCCGCCGGGATGCGGAACCGGAACCGGAAGGTTACTGACCGCCCCCGCTACTTTTTCTCCGGCTCGACCAGCGGGGTCGGTGAGAGGTCTTCCGGGAGCCCCAGTTCCTTGAAGAGCCGCTTGAAGAGCGTATCCTCGAGTTCTTTCTTCTCCTCCGGGGACATCCCGGCCAGTTTGACCTGACCCCCGGCGATCATCTCGTGACCGCCGGCGTTGCCCCTTTTCCCGATCACCTTCCGGAGGAGTCTTCCCGCCCGGGCCTTGGGATGGGTGGTCCTCAGCGAGATATAGAGAGCCTGCCGGTAGCGGCCGGTGACGAAGCACCAGGTGGTCCGCCTCAGCGTGACCAGGAAATCGGCCAGCTGGGCGACGAAGCTCGGGTAGGTGACGTCGTCCAGGCGGGCCCCGATCAGGGTCTTGTAGGTGAAGGTCTTGCCCAGGGCCAGGTGGAGCTGCTGGAAGTATTCCCGGTTCTGGGGGGGGTGTTCGATCCGGGAGATCAGCCGGTGCCGGGCCTGGGGGAAGAGGTAGGTGGAGGCCCGGATGTCCCGGTTGGTGACGTCCCTCCCCAGGTGCTGGGTCTCGGAGATCAGGGCGTAGTAGAGGGCGGTGGCCAGCAGGGGGGGCAGGGCGAGTTCGGCCTCCCGGAGGTATTCGACCAGGATGGTGGCGGTGGCGCCGCAGTCGGGCTGGATGTCGGTGAAGGGGGCTTTGGTCGATTTCAGCCGGGGATGGTGGTCGATCACGATCAGGGGGTCGACCCGGTCGGGGAGGCTGACGTTCCCGCCCCGGGGCTGGCAGTCGATCAGGGCGACCGAGGAGAATTTCCTGAAGTGTGAGGAGCGCAGCCCCACCGCCTTGATCTGGAGCCGGTTCTTGAAGATCCGGTTCTCCTCCCGGCCCAGGATCCCGTCGTAGGCGACGGTGGAAGAGACCCCGGCTTTCTTCTCCAGGAGGTACTGGAGCGCCCAGCTGCTGGCCAGGGAATCGGGGTCGGGGTGGTTGTGGGGGAGGATCAGCAACTCCTTCTTCCCCTCGCAGACCTTCAGCAGCTGATTTAATTTGTTGTTGCCTTTCATCTTTCCGGTTTCTCCCGTCCGGTATCCCGGGAATTCAAAGCCGGGCATTATCGCATAACCGCCCCGGAGGGAACAAGGGGGCATTTGGGACCAATCGCCCGGGCGGGAGTACCCGCGCTACCTGGTTGGACGGTTGAGGGCGGCCAGGAGTTCTTCCAGGGGTAAGGTGTTGATCACGTCCCGGTCTTCCAGCCAGGCCCGGCGGGCGGTGAAGACCCCGTAGGTCATCAGGTCGAGCTGGGCGGAGGAGTGGGCGTCGGTATTGACGGCCAGCCGGGCCCCCAGCTCCCGGGCCCGCCGGGCCAGGACGTCGTTGAGGTCGAGCCGGGCCGGGTGGCCGTTGATCTCCAGGGACACCCCCTCGCCGACGGCGGCCTTCACCACTTCCTCGAAGTCGAAGTCGCAGGGCTCCCTCCTCAGCAGCATCCGCCCGGTGGGATGGCCGAGGATGTTGACGTGGGGGTTGGTCAGCGCCCGGACGATCCTCCGGGTCATCTCCTTCCGGGGGAGGCGGAAGCTGGAATGGATCGAGGCCACCACCACCTCGCACTCCCGGAGGATGGCGTCCGCCAGGTCGAGGGTCCCGTCGGCCAGGATATCGACCTCGACCCCCTTGAGGATCCGGACCCCGGGGCATTTCTCCCCGGCCCGCTCGATCTCCTCCAGGTGGCGGGCCAGTTGCTTCTCGTCGAGTCCCCCGGCCACCCGGACCGCCCGGGAGTGATCGGTGATCGCGATATAGCCGTAACCCCGTCTCCCGGCCGCCCGGCCCATCTCCATTATGCTCTCCTTGCCGTCGGAGGCGGTCGAGTGGGACTGGAGGTCGCCCCGGATGGCTTCCAGTTCGATCAGCCGGGGCAGCCGGCCGTCTTCGGCCGCCTCGATCTCGCCCCGGTTCTCCCGGAGTTCGGGGGGGATCCAGGGGAGCTCGAGCGCCCGGTAGCAGTCCTCCTCGGTCTCCCCGGCGACCTTCTCCTCCCCCCGGAAGATCCCGTACTCGCTCACCTTCAGGCCCATCTCCCGGGCCCTTCTCCGCAGGGCGATGTTGTGGGCCTGGGAGCCGGTGAAGTAAAGAAGGGCGGAGCCGAATTCGTCTCCCTCCATCACCCGGAGATCGACCTGGAGGCCGCCTTCCAGCCGGATCGACGACCGGGTCGGACCCCGGGCCGGAACCGAGGCGGTCCCGGGCAGGTTGACGAACCGGTCGGTCAGGGCGGAGGGATCTGAGGAGACCGCCAGGATGTCCAGGTCGCCGATCGTCTCCCTCCGCCGGCGGAGACTCCCGGCGGCGACGACCCGGTCGGCGACGGGCTTCAGGGAATCGAGGATCTTCGCCCCGGCGGCCAGGCCGTCGTCGAGACGGAAGCGGCCGATATGTTTGCGGTAATTCTCGATCGCCCGGATTATTCCGGCTTCCGATTTCTCCCCCATCCGGTCCAGCCCCCGGAGGCGGCCTTCCCGGGCCGCCCGGTCCAGGTTCTCGATCGAATCGACCCCGGCCTCTTCGAAGAAGAGTTTGACCTTTTTCGGGCCGACCCCCTCCAGCCGAAGGAGTTCCGGAAGACCGGGGGGGAGTTTCGCCTTCAGTTCGTCGAGGAAGCCCAGCTTCCCGGTCTCGATGATCTCGGCGATCTTCGCCGCCAGGTCCTTCCCGATCCCCGGGAGCGCGGTCAGGTCGCCGCCGTCCCGGAGGACCGCGGCCAGGTCTTCAGAGTGGTCCTCGACCGTCCGGGCGGCGGTCCGGTAGGAACGGACCCGGAACGGGTTCTCCCCCCGGATATCCAACAGGTCGGCGACTTCGTTGAAGAGCCGGGCGATTCGGGAATTATCCATTGTTCGATCGATCGGGCGTTAAGAGCAAAACCGCGATGCTACTATAACACGGATTGCCTTTCCCCGGCGGATAAGTTAAGGTAATGACCTGACCGGGGAGAAGAAGGGGGCCGACGGCGGCAGAGGTCCTCACCCTCCCGGAGCCGACCGCCGAGAAAATGAGCCCGCCAGCACCCAGATCCAGCCACCGGTCGTTGAGGTTCCTCTTCGGCTGCCTGACCCGGCAGGAACGGGGAATCCTGGCCCTGCTGGCGGCGTCCCTGGCCTGGGGGGCGGCCGGAGGCGCTCTCGAGGTCGCCCGGGGGCGGCGCGCGGCGGCCGCCGGGTATCCCGACCTCTACCGGGAGCTGGCGGCCGCCCTGCCCGATCCGGATTATTCAGCTCCGCCGGGAGAGGACAAAACCGGGGAGGCGGCGGCACTCCGGAGAACCGTTTACCTGACCCGGCCGCCCTTCGATTACGAGAGGGAGATCGAGGTGAGCGAGGACGGCTGGATCTTCTTTCCCCGGGACTACCACACCACGATCAACATCAACCGGGCCGGCTTCGACGAACTGGTCTCGTTACCCGGGATCGGACCGGTGACCGCCTGGCGGATCATCCGTTATCGCCGGCGTTACGTCGGGTTCAGCCGGGTGAGGGCCCTGACCAGGGTCCAGGGGATCGGGGAGAAGACCCTGGAGCGCCTGGAAGGCAAGATCAGGCTTTACTGATTCTCCCCCGGAGAACCGATGAGCGACGAACCGATAATCGACTTTCCCCTGGCCACCGACTGGCCGCTGCTGGCGGCGGTCTCCGAGGTGATGGAGGTGGAGAACTGGGCCCACGAGGGGCGCTACGTCGCTTTCCGGGGCCGGCTGAAAACCGGTCCGGGGGCGGCGCTCCGGCAGCTCCGGGGCCGGCTGGAAAATTCGGGGATGCTCCCCTTCCTGTCCCGGGAGCGGGGGAAGGACCTGATCCGGTGCGGGACGGTCCGGCGGCGGAAGGACGCCGCCCCCCGGCGGTGGCTGCCTCCCGTTCTCTTCCTGGCCACCGTCGTCAGTACCCTGATGGTCGGCTCCCTGATGGCCTCGACCTCCATTCGGAGCCTGATCTCCCGGCCCTGGCTGGTCTGGCGGGGGGCTCCCTTCTCCTTTACCCTCCTGCTGATCCTCGCCTGCCACGAGTTCAGCCATTACTTCACCTCCCGGAAACACGGGGTCAAGACCAGCCTCCCCTACTTCATCCCCTTCCCCAACATCCTGGGGACGATGGGGGCGGTGATCGTCAGCCGCTCCCCCTTCCCCGACCGGAAGGGCCTCTTCGACGTCGGGGTGGCCGGTCCCCTGGCCAGTTTCGTCCTCTCGGTGGGGGCGATCCTGCTCGGTCTTTCCGGGATGTCCCTGGTCCGAACCGTGCCCCCCGGTCCGGAGACGGGTTTGGGGATTTACCTGGGGAACTCCCTGCTGACCAACGCTCTCTTCCGGCTCCGCTTCGAAACCGTCCCCCCCGGCTACAGCGTCTATCTCGGGCCGGTCGGCTTCGCCGGCTGGGTCGGGCTCTTCGTCACCGCCCTCAACCTCCTCCCGATGGGCCAGCTCGACGGCGGGCACCTCTCCTACGCGGTCTTCGGCCGGCGGCACGGCCTGATCACCCGGGCGACGATGCTGGCCCTGGCCGTCTTCGGGCTCCTCTATTCCTCGCCCTTCTGGATCTTCGTCGCCGTCCTGATCGCCGTCATCGGGCCCCGGCACGGTCCCCCGCTCTACGACATCACGCCGTTGAACCCGGCCCGGAAGCTGCTGGCCGCCGCCGCCCTGTTGATCCTGGCGGCCTGTTTCATCCCGGTCCCGATCGGGATAGGTTAGCCGTTCGGGTTATTCGGCCGCTTCCGGCTCGATCCGCCGGCCTTTCCGGAACGCCTCTCCCCGGGGGCCGCCCCGGGACCTGGTCCGGATTCTTTCTTCCATCCGCTCCCTTCCGGTCTGGAGCCGGTTGTACTGGTCGGCGGTAAGAATCCGGCGGATGGCGATCTGCCTCTCGGTCATCAACCGGGCCCGGGCGGCGGCCAGTCCGGCCATCTCCTCTCCCAGGGCTTCCACCGCCTCGACCGAGAATTCCTCCGCCTCCAGGGCCGTCCGGGTTTCCTGCCGGTTGGTCCTGACCTGTTCGGCGATTTCCCGCTCCCGGCCGGCGAAGTCCTCGCCCGCGGCTTCCAGCCGCTCGACCTGGTCCGGGGTCAGGTCCAGCCTTTCCACCATCGCTTCACTCCGCCAGAATTCCCGGAATCTCCGGGCTCGATAGCCCTCGGTTTCCGCCTCCGCCGTCCCGGCCAAACCGAGCAGCAGCGGGACCGCCAGCAATCCGATCCATATTCTCATCGCCTTGCCTCCTTGATGAGTTGGGGTTTTCCGGCTGGGAAACAATTTCCGCCGGGTTAACTATCAAACGGGTAGCGGGGAAAAAAGTTTAAAGCTTTTTCCGGTCGCCGCCGGGGGTGGGGGGGGTTGACAACTCCCCCCGGCTCCGTTATACCTATCCGGGGTAAAATCACCGGATATCGATAACCTGATTTCAGACGAGGCAAGCAAATGACCGGTCAGAAGAAACAACAGAAACCAAAGAAGCCGGAGCCGGACCGCCGCCGGGAAAAAGCCGCCCCGGAGGCCCCGCCCGCGCCGGAGATGGCCGAGGTCCCCCGGGAAGAACTGGAGGAACTCCGCCGGCAGGCCGGCACCGACTCCGAGCACCGGGAGAAGATGCTCCGGACCCTGGCCGAGATGGAGAATCTCCGCAAGCGGTTCGAACGGGAGCGGCAGGATTACGTCAATTACGCCAACCGGGAACTGCTGACGGAGTTCATCCCGGTTCTCGACAACTTCCACCGGGCGCTGGAGTCGATCCCCGAGAATCAGTCCACCGGGCCGATCCTGGAAGGGGTCGGGATGATCTACCGCCAGCTGGAGGAGGTCCTGAAGAAGCAGGGTATGGAAGAGGTCGAGGCCGAGGGCCGGCCCTTCAATCCTCACCTCCACGAGGCGGTCCAGGTCGAGGTGACCGACCGCTGCCCCGAGGATACCGTCCTCGAGGTGATCCGGAAGGGTTACCTCTACCGGGGCCGCCTGCTCCGCCCGGCCGAGGTGAAGGTCTCCCGTTCCGCCCCCGCCGAGTCTCAGACCGATGAGTAAGCGGGACTACTACCAGGTCCTCGGGGTCGGGCGGGACGCCGCCGCCGCCGAAGTCAAGAAGGCCTACCGGAGGCTGGCGGTCCAGTACCACCCGGACAAGAATCCGGGGAACCCCGAGGCCGAGGAGCGGTTCAAGGAAGTCGCCGAGGCCTTCGAGGTCCTGAGCGATCCCCGCCGCCGCGAGGTCTACGACGCCTACGGGCACGAGGGGCTCAAGGGCCGGGGGTTCGGCTTCCACGACCCGGCCGATATCTTCCAGCAGTTTATGGGGGCGGCCTTCGGCGGCGGGGGGATCTTCGGCGACATCTTCGGTTTCGGCGGCGGCCGGTCCCGGCCGTCCGCCGGCCCGAGCATCGAGTACCAGATGGAGATCAGCCTCGAGGAAGCCGCCTTCGGGGCCGAGAAGAAGATCAACATCTTCCGCCGGGAGTCCTGCCCCCGCTGCCGGGGCCGGGGAGCGGAGCCCGGGACCGACCTCGAGACCTGCCGCCGCTGCCGGGGCGCGGGACGGATCCGGCAGGCCCGGAGGACCCTGCTCGGGACCTTCGCCACCGAGAGCGCCTGCCCCGACTGCGGGGGTGAGGGGGAGATTGTCAAGGACCCCTGCCGCGAGTGCCGGGGACAGGGAACGGTGGAGAAGGAGCGGGAAGTCACGGTCCGGGTCCCGGCCGGGGTCGGGGACGGTTCCATCCTCCGCCAGCGGGGCGGGGGGGAGGCCGGTCCCAGGTCCGGCGCTCCCGGCGACCTGGTGATCTACCTGCGGGTTCCCGAACACCCGATCTTCACCCGCTCCGGTGACGATATTTTCTGCACGGTCACGGTCGGGTTCCCCCTGGCCGCCCTGGGCGGGGAGATCAAGGTCCCGACCCTGGACGGGGAGACCACCCTGAAGATCCCCCCGGGGACCCAGAGCGGGGAGGTCTTCCGGCTCCGGGGAAAAGGGATACCCCACCTCCACGGCTCCGGGCGGGGGGACGAGCAAGTCACCGTGAACGTCGAGGTCCCCTCCCGCCTGAACAAGAAGCAGAAGGAGCTGCTGAGACAGTTCGAGGAGTCCTACTCCGACCGGAACCGTCCCCTGCACAAGGGATTCCTGGAAAAGTTCCAGGATTTTCTGGATAAGTTGGCCAGTAGGGAATAGGGAATGAAACGCTTCTTCCTCTCCCCCGGTTCGCTCCAGGGCCGCCGGATGGTCTTTACCGGCAAGGACGCCCGCTACATCTCCCGCTCTCTCCGCCTCCGGCGGGGGATGGAGATCGTCGGGTTCGACGGGGGGGGGATGGAATATACCGGGACGATCGCCATCATCTCCCCGAGACGGGTCGAGGCCGTGATCAGCGGATCCTCGGCCCTGGCCGAGGCCCCGGCCTTCCGGATCTCGCTGGCCCAGTCGCTGCTCAAGGGGAGGGGGCTCGACACCGTTCTCAGGCAGGCCACCGAACTGGGGATCTGGGAGTTCATCCCCCTGGCCACCCGCTACACGATCCCCCGGTTGATCCAGGAAGGGGAGAAGCGGAGGCAGCGCTGGGTCCGGATTGCCAACGACGCCTCGCGGCAGTCGGGGCGGAAGATCACCCCGGTGGTTCACCCGGTGGAGACCTGGCGGGACTTCCTGGCCCGGGCCGGTGAGTACGACCTCGCCCTTCTCCCCTGGGAAAAAGAGGCCCGGCGGTCCCTGAAGGAAGCGGCGGCCCGGTTCTCCCCGGACGGGACATCGGCCCGGGTCCTGGTCGCGATCGGCCCCGAGGGGGGATTCACCGACAGCGAGGCCGCCGAGGCGGTCGAGGCCGGGTTCCTGGCGGTCAGTCTCGGGCCGAGGATCCTCCGGGCCGCCACCGCCGGGCTGGCCGCGGCGGCTTACCTCCAGCTGGCCCTGGGTGACGAAGAAAGCGGTCGGCGGTAATCGGTTGCTCCTTCCCCCGAGATGAAACAACCCGCCCCGACCTTCTCCATCTCCACCCTGGGCTGCAAGGTCAACCAGTACGAGAGCCAGGCCCTCCGGGAGCGGATGACCCGGGCCGGTTTCCGGGAGGTCCGAGCCGATCCGGGCCTGCTGATCGTCAACACCTGCGCGGTCACCGCCCGGGCGGAGGCCAAGGCCAGGAAGCTGATCCGGCGCCGGCTCCGGGAGTCTCCCGGGTCCCGGATCGCGATCATCGGCTGCGGTCTCCGTTATTCCCGCCGGCTCGGCCGGGGTCTGGACCGCCTGGTCCCCCCCGGCCGCCGGGGAGATCTCCCCTTTTCCCCGACCGGGGAGGCGCTCCGGGGAACCACCTTCTTCGCCGGGCACTGCCGGCCCCTGGTCAAGGTCCAGGACGGCTGCGACGCCTTCTGCGCCTACTGCGTGATCCCCCTGGTCCGGGGCACCCCGGCGAGCCGGCCGGCCGCCGAGGTCCTCGGCGAGATCTCCGGCCTGCTCGACTCCGGTTACCGGGAGATCGTCCTCACCGGGATCAACCTCGGTCTCTACCGGGACGGGGACACCGGCCTGGCCGGGCTGGTCGAGCGGATCTGCCGCCTCCCGGGGGAGTTCCGGCTCCGGCTGAGCTCGGTCGAACCGGGGGAGACCACCGCCGCCCTGGCCGAACTCCTGGCCCGGGAGCGCCGTCTCTGCCCCCACCTCCACCTCCCCCTCCAGAGCGGCTCCGACCGGGTCCTGAAGCTGATGAACCGGGGCTACACCCTCGACGGTTACCGTGAACTGGCCGGACGGCTCCGGGAAGCCTGCCCCGACCTCGCCCTGACCACCGACTGCCTGGTCGGTTTCCCCGGGGAGGCGGAGGCCGACTTCGCCGCCACCCGCCGGGCGGTGGAGGAGCTGGGGTTCAGCCGGGTCCATATCTTCCCCTACAGCCCCCGGCCCCGGACCGCCGCGGCCCGGACTCCCCCGCCCCCGCCGGAGGTGATCCGGGAGCGGGCGGCCCGGCTGGAGAAGACCGCCGCCCGGGCCGCCCGGAACTACCGGGAGCGCTTCCGGTCGGCGGAGGTCGAAGTCCTGGTGGAGGAGGTCTCCGGGGCGGGGGAGGGCCGGGGACTGGACCGCCATTACCTCCGGACCCGTCTCCGCGGTCCGGGGTTGGAGGAAGGGCGCCTCTACCGGGGACGGGTGACCGGGATCGGGGACGGGGAACTCCGGGCCGAGCTGACCGGAGGTTGACCGGGTTGGTGGCTCCGGCCGCCGGCCGGAGGTGACCGGGTTGGTGGCTCCGGCCGCCGTCCGGAGGTGACTGGGGTTGTGGCTCCGGCCGCCGGCCGGAGTTGACCGGGTTGGTGGCTCCGGCCGCCGGCCGGAGTTGACCGGGTCGGTGGCTTCCGCCCGCCGCCCGGAGGTGACCGGGTTGGTGGCTCCGGCCGCCGGCCGGAGCTGACCGGCCGGAGGTTGACATCAGTTCCCGGATATGTCATAAGTAACAATAGCCGTCCAGACTTCCGCCGGTCCGACCAATTGAAAGATATGTCTCCACTCTACTCCCAGGACCAGCTCGATCTCGTCAATACCTCCAACGATATCGTCGAGGTCGTCTCCCAGTACCTGCCCCTGAAACGGTCCGGCCGGAACTTCAAG
>PWXJ01000287.1 GCA_003561965.1 PVC group bacterium | reverse complement strand
CCCGGCCGGGTTTTTCTCTTCTGCCGCCATTTCCTGAACATAAAGCGGAGGTTGGCGAAGCCGTCCCTCCAGATTTTCAGCTTGCTCTCGCCCAGCCGGATGTTGATGTAGAGGACCGGGAGTTCGGCCGCCTTGACTTCCGGATCGGTGAAAGTCTCGATCTTGAACTCCTCGGAGAAAGCCCAGCCGTCGCTCTCCAGTTCCACCCGCTCCAGCAGATCCCGCTTGAAGACCCAGAGCCCGGACTGGGAGTCATAGACCCAGAAGCGGAAGAGGCACCAGCAGACCACGTCGAGAAACATATCCCCGAGAAACCGGACCAGGCTGGCCAGGGTCCGAAACCGGTCGGGGACGCGGCGGCCGGTGATGAAGTCGAGGTCGTTCTCGACCAGGTGCTTGATCATCCGCCGGTAGCCCTCGAAAAGGCAGGTCCCGTCGGCGTCCATCGTCATAATTATATCCCCGGTCGCCGCCCGGAAACCCGCCTTCAGGGCCGCCCCGTAGCCCTGCTTGGGCTCCACCACCACCCGGCAGCCGAACCCCCGGCAGACCGCCGCGGTATCGTCGGTGCAGTTGTTATCGACGATCACGATCTCGTCGAGGTAGTCGGGGGTGTCCCGGAGGAGATGGTCCAGCCCCTCGGCCTCGTTGTGGGCCGGGATCACCAGCGATATTTTCTTGCCGAATAACATAGTTGTCGTGCCGATCTCAGGAACCGCCCAGCTTCTTCTTCGCCTTGGCCCACTTGATCCCCAGGTACTCCTTGAAGAGGCGGGGATAGACCCGGGGGTTGAAGAGGATGTCCAGGGTCAAAAAGCACTCGTAGGTGCAGAAGCACTTGGTATCCCGGATAACCTTCCGGGCGTGGTCGGCCTTCTCGCTGAACCAGATCTTCTTGAAGTCGTAGTCGAAATCCCGGACGTTGCCCAGCTTCAGGTCGTCGTGGAGTTCGCAGGGCAGCACCTCGCCGTCGGCGAAGAGCGCCCCCCCCAGCGAACCCGCGAAACAGGGGAGGATCTCCCGGTTCTCCCGGATGATCCGGGCGATCACCTGGTGGCGGACGATCCGCTTGGCGTTGATCACGTCGGCGAAGGGGAACCGGTCGTAGCCGGAGAGCATCCGTTCCTTGATCCCCTTCTCCATCGCGTTGGCGTACTTCTCGTAGTTGTCGATGTTGAAGAACCTGGCCGCCGGCTCCATCGGCTTCCCCCGGCAGAGGAGGGTGAAGATGGTGTCGGCCTCGGTCTTCTCGGTGAAGTACTTGTACATATCCATCAACTTGGCGTCGTTGTAGGAGGAGACCGTGGTCTCGATGGTGGCGGTGAACCGGGGGTAGATCTTCTCCAGCTTCTTCAGCTCGGAGAGGGTGACCATCGCCTTGTCGAAGAGACCCGGGGTCTGGCGGATCTCGTTATGATCCTCCCCGATCCCGTCCACCGAGACGTCGACCATCAGGTCGAGTTCGGGGCAGGTATCGAGGATACTCTTCACCGACTCCACCACCCGGGCGGTCAGCCCGCCGTTGGTGGGGATGCCGACGTTGCAGACGTTGTTGTTGCGGTGAAAGATCCGGACGATCTCCGGCAATTCCTTTCTCAAAAACGGCTCCCCGCCGGTCGGGAGTAAAAACAGGAAGTCATCCATCGACCGGGAGACCTTCTCGATCTCGTCGATCGTCAGCTCGTCGGTCCCGGGGTGGATCCCCCCGAGGAGGCAGTGCTTGCAGTTGGCGTTGCACTTCTCGGTGATGAACATCACCAGGTAGATCGGGGAGGCCCGGCGCTTGTTGAAGACCAACCGGCCGTATTTCAGGTAACTCAAGGCGTTCATATCCATTCCCTGTTGTCAGTTGCGACGGTATGGCATACTATCTTCCAATAGATACAAGAACTCCGGATCATACACCCTGCCCGACCCCAGGTCAACTATGAAGAACATCCTGACCATCGACGTCGAATCCTGGACCCACATCCGGAAGGAACTGCGTCGCCGCGATCGCCGGCGGACGGGAGAAGACAAAAGCAGCCTCGACGACGGTTTCATCCCCTACTCCACCGGAAAAATTCTCGAGCAGCTCCGCCGAACCGGCAACCGGGCCACCTTCTTCATCCTCGGCGAGGCCTACCGGTGGTACCCGGAAACGATCGAACAGATCCGGGAAGCCGGCCACGAAATCGCCTACCACGGCCACGACCACCAGCTGATAACCAAGCCCGCCGTCCTGGAGGACCAGCTCCGGAAGTCGGCGGAGTTCATCGAGCGGTTCCGGCCCCGCGGATTCCGGGCCCCCCGCCTCTACCTCCGGCCGGAGATAATGCCGGCCCTGAAGGACAACGGCTTCACCTACTCCTCCTCCTCCTACGGGCCCTGCGGCGGAACCGCCGTCATCGGCGGGATCCGGGAGATCCCGGTCTCGACCTTCCCCTGGAGGAAATCCGCCGACGCCCCTCCCCTGCCCCGCCCGCTCTCGCCGGCCCTCCTGGCCCGGGAGATCCCCTTCGGGTCCGGGATCGGGGCCGGGCTGCTGGGCAGCCACGCCTCGTATTTCATCAGACGGACCAACCGCCACGGCATCCCCTCCGTCCTCCTCCTTCACTCCTGGCAGCTGGTCCCGCCTTTCGAACTGACCCGGCTGGGCACGAAACTGCGGGATCTCCACGTCAACCCCCTCCTCCGTCCCTACACCCTGAACCGGGCCCACGCCCTCTGGAAGCTGCTGGCCAACAACCGGTTCACCGCCTTCCGGAACCATCCGGCCACAGGAGGCGAAGAAGAATGAACCTCGCCTTCGAAGTCGAACGCTACCCCCGGTACGACCGGGAGAACCACTACCGGCTCTTCACCGAGGCCTGGGCCGAGCACTTCGACTCCGGAGCCCAGGCCCGGCTCCCGGCGGCCACCCTGGCCAACCTCTACGAAAACAACCCCGCCGGCGAGGCCGTTCTGGCCGTAGCCCGGGACGGAAAAAAGTGGGCGGGG
>PWXJ01000047.1 GCA_003561965.1 PVC group bacterium | reverse complement strand
TATATGCCCGGCGAACTCAACTACCGGGCCAATATCTGGGGGTTCAAGAAACTGGGGGTGGATTGGATAATCGCCGTCAGCGCGGTCGGGAGCCTGAAGGAGGAACTGCGGCCGCTGGATATCGTGCTGCCCGACCAGTTCTTCGACCGGACCAGCCGGGCCCGGGCCAGCACCTTCTTCGGTGACGGGGTGGTGGCCCATATCGCCTTCGCCGAGCCGATGTCGAAGATCCTGAGGGAGCTTATCTATCAGGCCGCGGAAGCGGCCGGGGCCCGGGTCCACCTCGGCGGCACCTACCTGAATATGGAGGGGCCGGCCTTCTCCACCCGGGCGGAGTCCGACGTTTACCGGCAGTGGGGGATGGATATAATCGGGATGACCAACCTGGCCGAGGCCAAGCTGGCCCGGGAAGCCGAGATCGCCTACCAGACGATGGCGATGGTGACCGATTACGACTGCTGGCGCCACCAGGAGGGCTTCGAGGACGTCTCGGTGGAGGCGGTGGTCGAGACCATCTCGAAAAACGTCGCTCTGGCCCGGGCTATTATCCGGACCGTGATCCCGGAAATCCCCGGCCAGCCCGACCCGGAGGCCTCCCGCGCCCTGGAAAACGCGATTATGACCGCCCCGGACCGGATCACCCCCGAGGATCGGCAGCGCCTGGGCCTGCTGATCGGGAAGTACCTCAAAGGAGAAGAGGAATGAAGAGAGTGCTGATGTCGGTGCTGGTATTGCTGGCGCTGGGGCCGGTAGGGAGCGTCTTCCCCGCCCCCAACGCCGAGACCCTGCGGGCCGCCCTGCCCGAAGGCTACGAACTGATCTCGGTCGATCCGGAATCGGTCCCCCTGGCCGGAAGGGTCCGCGATCCCGACGGACAGGTTCTAACCGCCTACCTGATCAGGAATCCGGAAGGGCAGTGGGTGGCTTCCTCGAACCCCCATTACTTCCGTTCCCTGGACAATGTCTTCGTCCATTCGGAGCAGAAGATCGAAGAGGAGATCGCGGTTATCCGTCAGCGCGAACTGGAGCGGGAAAGGGATCAGCGGCTGGCCGACGAGATCGCCGATCGGGAAGCCATCGAGTTTCGTTAAGCCCGTCGGTCCCCGATCGTTTTCCCCGTCTCCGGTTCGGGGAAATTCATAACGATGCGCTGTTCGAAACCGCCCCGGGCCCGGGCTTTCTTCCGGCGGATATCTTCGATCTCCCCGGGAGTCAACCCGTGAGCCCGGCCCAGGTGCCGGATCACCTCGAGGATATCCGCCAGTTCTTCCGGTTTCCGGCTTTCCAGGTATTCCAGCGTCTCTTCCCGGAGCTTTTCCGCCAGCAGCTCCCGGTACTCGGAAGCATCCGCGACCCGGAAAGTCGGCATCTCCCCTCGATCCCGGGCCACGATCTCCGGTATCCGGTCTCTTACCAGCTTTTCCACTGACTCCCTCCTACTGCCCACTGATTACTGTTTACTGCTCTTTACTGCTCACTGCTTACTGCTTACCATTCCCCACTCCCCATTCCCCATTCCCCATTCCCCATTCCCCATTCCCCAATCTATCCGTCTAAAAACGAGCGGATCTTCTTGGTCCCGGTCAGGTTCGGTTTCAATTCCAGGGCGATCCGGAAATGCCGCCGGGCCTCCCCGAGCCGGCCCAGTTCCCCGTAGCGCTCGGCGATCTTCTTGTGGAAGAAGGCCCGGTCGGTTTTCGGAAACCGGTATTCGTCGAGCAGCTTCCGGTAATAGCCGATCGCCTCCCGGGGCGGAGCCGTCCGGGCCAGCTTCCGGCAGTAGAGGTCGCGGATTCTCTGTTTCAGCTCGGGCCGGAAGTGCCGGAAGTAGTTCCACTCCCGGTCTTCCCGGAAAGCCGCCTCGTAGTGGAGGACCGCCTCCCGGTATCGGCCCTTCATCTGGTAGCCCTCGGCCAGGAGGAAGGTGCAGTCGAGGAAATCTTCGACCCCGAGCAGGGCGAGCAGGTCGACCTTTTCCGCGCCCGCGGCCGTCAATTTATCGTAATTGTCCAGGGCCCGGCCGACCGTGCCGTTGAGGAGATCGTAGAAGATCAACAGGGCCCGGGCGTAAGGGTCGTCCGGGCGCCGGCGGAGCGAACTGAGATAGGAAATTCCCCCCGGGGGGTGTTTGGCCTTCCGGCGGAGGTCGTAGGCCGCCCGCCCGGCGGCGTCGATCAGGATCCGGTAGGCCTCGATCAACAGCCGCATCTGCCGGGCCGCCCGGGCCGGTTCCAGCCGGCTGGTGTCCGGGTGGTATTCCTTGGCCAGTCTCCGGAAGGAGGCCCGGATACTGGCGGCCGAGGCCGAGGGGCCGACCTTTAAAACCCGGTAATAGTCGATAAAATTCGTCATCGCGGTTATTCGTTCAGATAAAATATCACCGGCCAAGCTCTCCCGGCCGTTACCTGGTATATTCCGGCACCGGGGGATAATTTATCATTATCCGGTCGGATTTTCCAACCCTCTCACCGGCCCCGGTACCGGGGGTTTGATTTTGCTTTTCCTTCCGGGGGCGATATGCTAGCTTATCTCACCTGAAGATGATCTTGACCCTGTTATTATTCCTGGCCATCTTGCTCGGTTTCTCCGCTTTCTTCTCCGGTTCGGAGACCGCCCTCTTTTCCCTTCCCCGGTTCTCGGTGGAGAAACTCAAGCAGCGCAAGCCCTCCCGGGGAGAGATTATCTCCCGGCTGCTGGCCCGGCCCCGGCGGCTGCTGATCTCGATCGTGATCGGCAATATGCTGGTCAATATCCTCTCCTCCGCCCTCGCCGAGCGTTTCTCGGCCGCCGTCTTCACCTCCACCTCCCTCCGGAACGCGGCCTGGGTCTTCTCCACCATCGTGATGACCTTCGTGATTTTGATCTTCTGCGAGGTCGGCCCCAAGGTCCTGGCGATCAACCGCTCCGAGAAGATCTCCCTGGCGGTGGCCCCGGCCATCCTCCTGCTTTCGCGGGTGGTGAACCCGCTCCGGGTGGTGGT
>PWXJ01000286.1 GCA_003561965.1 PVC group bacterium | reverse complement strand
GTATCCCGGCCAGGGGTCGAGCCGGCAGACGTGCTTCCGGTAGTAGGCCATCATCGCTTCCTGGTAATCGGGGCCGAAGTCCCCGGTCTCCTCCCCCTTTTCCACCGCCCGGCGGACCGCCGCCGGCATCCGGGAGAGGAGCTTTCTCTGGTCGGCCGCCCAGCGGGGCGCGCTGAGCAGAGGCCCGGCCAGGACCAGGCTCCTCACGCCGGCGGGGACGCTCCGGAGCAGGTATTCCGCCGCCAGCATCGCCCCCCAGGAGTGCCCGAGGAGATGGACCTCGCCCAGCCCCAGGCTCTCCCGGACCGCGGCCAGTTCCCTGACGTAGTACTCCAGGGTGTAATTGCCGGGATCGTCGGGACGAAGGGAACGGCCGCAGCCGAGCTGGTCGTAGAAGTAAACCGGCCGCCGGCTGGCCAGTTCACTGACCTCCTCGGTCAGGCTCGGAATCCCCGGCCCGCCGTGGAGGACCAGGAGCGGGATCCCCGGTTTTCCCTCTCCGAAGACCGCGGTCCAGAGCTTTCCCCCCGGGCCTTGAATGTATTTTTCTTTCATCATCCGTTCGCCGCGCCCGTCAGGCGCGGGATTAAAATGTCAACATTCAATGACCGGCGCCTTTTTCGTCGAGGATTTGGCGGATCCGGGCGGCGAGGAGAGGGCCGGTGAGGGGCTTGGGGAGGAAGTGCAGTCCCGGTTCGAGATCTCCGGCGGCGGCGATGACTTCGGAGTGGCCGGAGACGAGCAGACGACCGGCGGCCGGGCGGAGGGCGGCGAACCGGGTGGCCAGCTCCCGGCCGTTCATCCCGGGCATCACCATATCGGTTACCAGGAGGTGGATCTCCCCGGGGTACTCGCCGGCCCGGCGGAGGGCCTGGCGGGGATCGGAGAAGGCCAGGACCGTGTAGCCCCGGTCCGCCAGCTCCCGCTCCAATACCGAAAGGATGGACTTCTCGTCCTCCACCAGGAGGACGGTCTCCCCTCCCCGGTGTTCGCGGGCCTCCTCCTCGATCTCCGGCTCCACTTCCATCTCCCCGGTGTATCGGGGCAGGTGGACGATCACCGTGGTCCCCCGGCCCGGTTCACTCTCCACCTCGATCAGGCCCCGGTTCTGGGTAACGATCCCGTAAACCGTGGCCATCCCCAGGCCGGCGCCCCGGCCCGGCTCCTTGGTGGTGTAAAACGGCTCGAAGAGGTGCTCCAGGGTCTCCTCGTCCATCCCCTCCCCGTCGTCGCCGACCGTGAGCCGGACGTAATCGCCCGGGGCCGGACCCCCCGGCCGGGATACGTTGGCGGTCTCGATGGTCAGCTTCCCCCCGGAGGGGAGGGCGTCGCGGGCGTTGACGCAGAGGTTGACCAGAACCTGGTCGACCTGGGATTCGTCCACCCGGATCTTCCAGAGTTCCGGGGCCGGGCGCCAGTCCAGCTCGATATCCTCCCCGATCAGTCGGCGGAGCATCTTCAGGGTCCCCTCCACCACCCGGTTGAGGTCGAGCACCCGGGGGGCGACCTCCTGCTGGCTGGCGAAGGCCATCAGGCGGTGGGTGAGGTCGGCGGTCCGCTCCCCGACCCGGCGGATCTCCTCCAGGGCGGAGCGGAGCGGGCTCTTCGGGCTGACCTGGCGGAGGGAAAGCTCGGCCGTCCCCAGGATGGCGGTCAGCATATTGTTGAAGTCGTGGGCGATCCCCCCGGCCAGCCGGCCCAGGGCCTCCAGCTTCCGGGCCCGGGCCAGCTCGGCCCCCAACCGCTCCTTCTCCCGCTCGGCCTTCCGGCGCGGGGGGATGTCGAAGGCGAAACTGAGCAGGGCGGGCTCGCCCTCCCACTCCACCGGGACCCCGCTCAGTTCGATCCACTTCACGCCGCCGTCCCCGGTCAGCGCCCGGATGGAGAGGCTGGACGGCACTTCTTCCCCCTGAATCATCTTCCGGTAGTTGGTCACCGCCGCTTCCCGGTCCTCGGGGTGGACCAGCTCGACGAAGGGGACCCGGTAGAGATGAACCGCGTCGTATCCGAGCATCTTCACGATTCCGGGATTCGCGTATATCAGCTTTTCCCCCCGGAGCACAAAAATCCCTTGTTCGATGTTGTCCACCAGGGTGCGGTAAAGTTCTTCGCTTTTCCGCAGTTCCTCCTCGGCCCGCTTGCGGTCGGTGATGTCGCGGCCCGTTACTACCAACACTTCCTGGCCGAAATATTTTCCTTTGTTGACGATCACTTCCTTGGGAAAAATTTCGCCGTTTTTTCTCCTCCCCCAGAAATCCAGCCGCGCCGGTTTCCCGGTCCTGGTCACCCCCGCCAGGATTCGCTTGATTTCGTCCATATCGTTCAATCCGGGGGCGGCCAGCGATTGCGGGGTTTGGCGGAGCAGTTCATCGTGGTCGTAGCCATACATTTCCTCGGCGCCTTTATTCACCTCGATGAACGGGCTGGTTTCTTCGTGGATATAAATGGATTCGGTAAGGGTGTTGAAGATATCCAGGTAAGTTTCCTGGGTCAGTTGGAGTTGTTCCTCGGCCCGCTTCCGCTCGGTGATGTCGAGCAGGGTGGAGAGCATCCCGACCACTTTCCCCCCGGCGTCGGTCAGGGGACGGGAGTTGTTCAGCACCGTGATCACCTCGCCGTCCTTCCGCCGCAGCCGGTGCTCGTAGCCGGCCAGCCGGCCGCCGGAGAGGAGTTCCCGGTGGGCCGGGAGGACCGCCTCCGGGTCGGCGTCGACGTCGGGGATGCTCATCCGCAGGAGTTCCTCGCGGGGGTAGCCGAGCAGGTCGATCCCGGCCTGGTTGCTGTCGATGAAGTTCTTGTCCGCGTCGAAGAGGTAGACCGCCGCCACCGACTCCTCGAATATCCCCCGGTACTTCTCCTCGCTCCGTCGCAGCGCTTCCTCCGCCCGTTTCCGCTCACTGATGTCGCGGATGACCGCGATCACCCGTTTTTCCCCCTCGATCTCGACCAGGGAGTTGCTGACCTCGACCGGGATCCGGGTCCCGTCCCTGGCAACC
>PWXJ01000004.1 GCA_003561965.1 PVC group bacterium | reverse complement strand
GTCGCCCGCCGGGTCACGTCCGCTTCCAGCGGCGTCCCCCCGTCGTCGGCGGTCGCCCAGACGTCGTAGAAGAGAAAGAGGTCGTCGTCGGGCTTGGATCCCAGGGTGACGGAATTGCCGTTCACGTCAAGCTGGGGGTAGCTGACCAGCCAGTAAACCGGAACGTAGCCCCCGGCGGGGATGGTGCCGAGGAAACGGGAGGCGTCGGAGAGCCCGACGGAGCCGCCCTCGTGAGTGATGGCGAACTCTCCCCCGGGGAGGGGACCGACCAGCGGGGGATGGGCCCGGCTGGGGTATATCCCCGGGGTCCCGGCGGAGTAGTTGCCGACGTAGGCGTAGGCGCCGGTCAGGTCGGTAACGCCGTCGTTCCAGATCCGGGCCGAGATCAGGGCCGACCGGACCGCCGGCCCCTGGGACTCGACGTTGGACCGGACGATGAAGTTGTAGGCGGTGGTGACCTCGATCCGCAACGCCCCGTCGGGGTTGCCGGCAAATACCGCTCCTCCTCCCGACAGGAAGACTGCCAGGACAAGCGTCAACGCCGCGATAAATTTTCCCCGACCAATAATCATATCTATCTGCCAAGTATTTCTTAAAACGCAAAACAAGACAAAACGACTACTCGTGAATAGGCCCTACATTAATCCAAGTTAAAATCTACTCGTTAGGTTCGACAAAGTCAATGTGAACCGTAAAATTTTTAACAATGCCAGATCTGTTGATTTTATCCATCTCCTGACGTTCCGGGTTATCGGCCTGCTTTTCGAACTGCAACGAGCAGAACATTCTGCCATACTATATATTGTTTTAATCTTCACATTAAGTTAAGCAATCACTATGCCAGGTTTCCGATTTATTCCTGATTTAACCAGATCTACGCATCATAACCCGGGAATTACCGCGAAAATTGCGTTTTACCGGACCGCTGCCCGCCGGGTCATCCCGATGAAGTCTCCTGACCGGAAATTCTGTCGGCTTTCCGGACCTTATGGTCCCGGAAACCGGCAATATTTGCCGTACTGAAACGGGCAGGAAGAAATCTTTGCCGGTAAAACGGAGGTAAATCTTGGAGAAAGGGCCGGCCGGGAACAGCCCGCGGTTTACCGCAGGGGGGTGAAGCCGGGGCCGCCCCAGTAAACCCGGGTATATCCCCGGATCGCCCAGAGGCCGGAGTCGGGGCGGTAGATCCCGATCCGGGCGGCCCCGTCGCCGCCATAGTCGGCCGGCTGGGGGAGGTCGCCGGACCGCCCGAAGTAGACCCGGGTCAAACCGGCCACCGCCCAAAGGCCGGTATCAGGGCGGAAGATCGCGAAGTCGGCGAAGCCGTCCCCGGCGTAGCCGGCCGGGGCCGGGAGGTCCCCGGGACGGCCGAAGTAGCTCCGGGTCAGGCCCCGGACCGCCCAGAGCCCGGTCTCCGGACGGAAGACCGCCGGGAGCGAGGCTCCGGTCCCGGAGTAGGTCTCCGGCACCGGCAGGTCGCCCGGCCGCCCGAAGTAGAAACGGGTCAGACCCCGGATCGCCCAGAGACCGGTGGCGGGTCGGAAGATCCCCGGATCGGTCGTCCCGTCACCGGTGTAGTCCGCCGGGATCGGGATATCTCTCTGACCGCCGAAGTAGAACCTGGTCACCCCGCGGACCGCCCAGAGGCCGGTCTCCGGGCGGAAAACCCCGGGGTAGGTAACCCCCTCCCCCCGGTAATCCCCGGGGGCGGGGAGATCGCCGGCCCGGCCGAAGTAGGCCGTCAGGGGTAGGCCCCCGGAACTTAAGGCAATCATCCAGCGGCCCGAATCGCCGTGCCAGACCGCGAAGTCGGCGGCTCCGTCCCCGTCGTAGTCGTCCCCGCCCAGGACCAGCCAGGCAACCGCCGGGTCCGGCGTCGGACTCGGGGTGAAAGCCGGTGTCGGGCTGGCCGTCGCGGTCGGGGCCGGACTGGGAGGCACGGTCGGAGCCGGGGTCGGGGGCACGGTCGGAGGGGGACTGGGGGTGGCGGAAGGACTGGGAGTAACGGAGGGAGTGGGGATCACCGTCGGGGGCGGGGAGGCGGTCGGGGTCGGGGTGGGTTCCGGCCCCTGTTCCCAGACGTAGACGTTTCCGTCGGTGGAGGCTCCGTAAATGTAGACACCGTCGGCGAAGACCGAGTTCATCCAGTCGCCCGCGTCGTCGAGTTGAACGGTGGGGAAGAGCCCGTAACGGTTCCAGACCCGGACCTCGGCGTCGTCGTCGGCCGCGAAGATGAACCTCTCCCGGATGAAGACCGCGTTGATCCAGTCCCCGGGTCCGGTCAGGACCCCCGCGGGGGCGAATCCGGGGAGGCTCCAGAGGTAAACGTCCCCGTCCTTGTTCGCCCCGTAGAGACGGAGGCCGTCGGCGAATACCGAAAGAAAACCCTCCCCGCCTTCCAGGCTGTGCTGGAGGGAGAAGTCGCCCCGGGACCAGACGTAAACGAACCCGTCCTCCCCGGCCCCGTAGATGTAATCCCCGTCGGCGAAGACGGCGTTGAGGACGTCCCCGCACTGGTCAAGCTTCCGGTTGAAGGCGAGGGCCGGGGTGTCCCAGATGTAGAGCGCCGAGTCCCCGCTCGCCCCGTAGACGTGATCGCCGTCGGCGAAGACCGAGTAGATCGGCCCCCCGCCCTCGTCGAGGACCGCCGTGAGAGCCAGCGACGTCCGGTCGAGGAGATAGACCGAACCGTCCGACGAACCAACCAGGAGCGAATCGCCGGCGACCGCGGCCGAGTTGAGGTAGGTCGGGGAGAGGACGACGTCGGTCTGGAGGGAAAAGTCCGCCCGGGACCAGACGTAGAGGGTCCCGTCTCCCCCGGCGCCGTAGATCCGGCTCCCGTCGGCGGCCACCGAGTTGACGCTGAGCGGGGAGTCGGAGAGCACCGCCCGCAGATCAAACGGGGCAGCGGAGAGCAGGAGGGGCCGGAAGAAAATGATCGCCGCCGTTGTTATGAATGTTGCCTTCAAAATAAAAATATTTCTCGCGCTGTCGCCCGCCTCTGC
>PWXJ01000149.1 GCA_003561965.1 PVC group bacterium | reverse complement strand
TCAAGGGCCCCACCACCACCCCGCGGAAGGGCGACCCCTGGCCGAACATCGAGTCGGCCAACGTGGCGATGCGCAAGGCCCTCGACCTCTTCGCCAACGTCCGCCCGGTCCGGGTCCCCGATCACGGGATCGACTGGACCTTCTTCCGGGAGAATACCGAGGGGGCCTACGTCCTGGGCAGCCAGGGGATGATGGTCGGGGAGGACCTGGCGGTGGACTTCAAGGTGATCACCCGGCCGGGGGCCGAGCGGATCATCCGCCTGGCCTTCGAGTTCGCCCGGAAGAACAAGATCGACCGGGTGACCGCGGTGACCAAGGCCAACGTGATCAAGACCACCGACGGCCTCTTCCTCGACACCTTCACCGGGATCGCCGCCGAGTACCCGGAGATCTCCGCCGACGACTGGTACATCGACATTATGACCGCCAAGCTCCTCGACCCGGCGCGGAGGACCCAGTTCAGGGTCTTCGTCCTCCCCAACCTCTACGGCGACATCCTGACCGACGAGGCCGCCCAGCTCCAGGGCGGGGTGGGGACGGCCGGCTCGGCCAACATCGGGAGGCGCTACGCGATGTTCGAGGCGATCCACGGCAGCGCCCCGAGGATGGTGGCCGAGGGCCGGGACAAGTATGCCGATCCCTTCAGTATGATCCGGGCGGCGGCGATGCTGCTCGGTCATATCGGTTACCCCGCCAAGGCGAAAAAGCTCGAGCTGGCCCTCGACGTCTGCGGCAACCGGGAGAAGAGACTGGCCGTCACCGGGAGGCCGGGGGGGGCGACCACCGCCGAGATCGCCGACTACCTCCTGGAGACGATGGCCGACCCCGGCCTGGAAGAGAAATGGGAGACGCCCGGACAGGGATAAATCCGCCCGAGGACCGCCACCGGGAACTCCTGGAGAAGGCCGGGAAGCCGGCCGAGGAGTCGATCCGGCTCCACCCCCGCTATCGGGGGAAGATCGAGATCGTCCCCAAGTGCCCCGTCGCCTCGCTCGACGACTTCGCCGTCTGGTACACCCCCGGGGTAGCGGCCGCCTGCACCGCCATCCACCGCGACCCGGAGCTTGTCTACCGCTACACCAACAAGTGGAACTCGGTGGCGGTGGTCACCGACGGCTCCCGGGTGCTCGGCCTGGGCGACATCGGCCCCGAGGCCGCCCTGCCGACGATGGAGGGCAAGGCCCTGCTCTTCAAGTACCTGGGCGGGGTGGACGCCTTCCCGGTCTGCCTGGAGACCGGAGACACCGGGGAGCTGATCCGGACGGTCAAGGCCCTCCAGCCCTCCTTCGGGGGGATCAACCTCGAGGACATCGCCCAGCCCGGCTGTTTCGAGGTCCTCGAGCGCCTGCGGGCCGAGTGCCGGATCCCGGTCTGGCACGACGACCAGCAGGGCACCGCCGCCGTCACCCTGGCCGCCCTGATCAACTCCCTCGAGGTGGTGGGCAAGGAGATCGGGAGAGTCCGGATCGCCCTGGCCGGGGCGGGGGCGGCCAACCTCTGCATCGCCCGGATGCTGATCCTCTCCGGGGCCGACCCGGCCCGGATCGTCATCGCCGACAGCAAGGGCACCCTCCACCGGAACCGGAAGGAGCTGGAGGAAACCCACCCCCGGAAGTGGGAGATGTGCCTGGAGACCAACCCGGAACAAATCGAGGGGGGGATCCCGGAGGCGATGAAAGGCGCCGACGTCCTGATCGCCCTCTCCCGCCCCGGACCCCGGACCATCCTCCCGGAGTGGATCGGGGGGATGGGCGGGGACCCGGTCTGCTTTCTCTGCGCCAACCCGATCCCCGAACTCTGGCCCTGGGAGGCGAAGGAGGCCGGGGCGAGGATCGTCGCCACCGGCCGGAGCGACTTCCCCAACCAGGTCAACAACTCGCTGGGTTTCCCCGGGATCTTCCGGGGGGCGCTCGACGTCCGGGCCTCGACCATCAGCGACCGGATGTGCCTGGCCGCCGCCGGGGAACTGGCCGCCTTCGCCCGGGAGCGGGGGATCGACGAGGAGTACATCACCCCGACGATGGCCGACCGGGAGGTCTACCCCCGGGTGGCGGTGGCGGTGGGGATGGCCGCCGCCGAAGAGGGTCTGGCCGCCGAACCCCTGTCCCGGGAGGAACTGAAAGAGCGGGCGGAAGGAATCATCAACCGGGCCCGGGCCGAGACCGAGACCTTGATGCGGGAAGGCCTGATCGACTAAAATCAAACCGCCAAGACCGCAGAGAAAAATAATATCACCGCAAAGCCGCAGAGAACGCAAAGGTGCGCAAAGAGAGATTGGAGTTTCAGTTCGGAAATTCGATCCCTGTCCAAAACTCACAGTAGCACCGCATCGTAATTACGCTCGGATTAAAAACTTAAAAACCCTCTGCGTTCTTTGCGACTTTGCGGTGAATAAATTTCCCTTTGTGTTCTTTGCGGTTAGAGTGAGGATGGTTGGTTATGCGATCTGTTAGGTTAGAAGAAGTTACCGAGGTTGTCGCCCGGCTTTATTGGGAGGCGGCCCGCTCCCCCGACCCGGGGCTGGAGGCGGCGCTGAAGGCCGGGCGGGAACGGGAGGAGTCGGAGGCCGGGAGGGCGGTCCTCGACGACCTGATCGAGAACCTCCGCCTGGCCGGAGAGTCCGGCTCCCCCCCCTGCCAGGACACCGGCACCGCCGTGGTCTTTCTCGAGCTGGGACAGGACCTTACGGTCGAGGGGGGAGACCTCCGCGAGGCCGTGGACGAGGGGGTCCGCCGGGCGGTCCGGGAGGGCAGCCTGCGGTCCTCGACCGTCGCCGACCCGCTCCGGCGGGAGAACACCGGCGACAACGCCCCGGCGGTCCTTCACCTGGAGATCGTCCCCGGAGACCGCCTCCAGGTATCCGTGGCCGCCAAGGGGGCGGGGAGCGAGAATATGTCGGCCCTGAAGATGCTGACCCCGGCCGCCGGGGCGGAGGAGATCGCTGAATTCGCCGCCGGGACGGTGGAGAAAGCCGGGGCCTCCGCCTGCCCCCCGGTGGTGGTGGGGATCGGGATCGGCGGGAACTTCGAGATCGCGCCGCTGCTGGCCAAGAAGGCCCTGCTGAGGCCCCTGGGCGAACGGAACCCCGACCCCTTCTACGCCGCCCTCGAGGAGAAGGTGATCGAGCGGGTCGACCGGACCGGGGTCGGCCCCGGCGGGCTGGGCGGCCGCTTCACCTGCCTCGACTGCCGTATCCTGGCCGCCCCCTGCCATATCGCCTCTTTGCCGGTGGCCGTCAACCTCGACTGCTGCCTCCCCCGCCACCAGACCGCTCTTCTTTAAATAATTTTCACCGCAAAGTCGCAGAGAACGCAAAGGAACGCAAAGGGAGATTAGAGTTTCAACTCGGAAGCACCAGACCGCTCCGATAATATCAATAACTCCGAATCATAATCACTCTCGAACTAATAACTTATAAATCCTCTTTGCGTCTTCGCGGTTCATTATTTTTCCTTTGGGGAATTAGGGATTGAATCAACCGGGCCGGAAGAATAGAATTAAATTGTTATGGTCAGCGCTATCCAGATAGAACGGATGTCCCGCGAAGAGAAACTCCGGGTTATGGAGGCCATCTGGGCCGACCTGTCCAGGGATGAAACCAAGGTCGAGTCACCCGCCTGGCATCAGGGGGTCCTCAGAGAGACCGAGGCCAGGTTCGCCGCCGGTGAGGAACGCCTGGAAGACTGGGAGACGGCAAAGCGAGACCTGAGAAAGCGATCCGAATGAGGATCAAAATCCTCTCCTCGGCCGTGGAAGACCTCCATACCGGCCGACTCTTCTACGAATCCCAGGGCGCGGGCCTGGGCGCGTACTTCCTCGATTCCCTCTTTTCCGATATCGACTCCCTGAAGCTTTACGCCGGCATTCACTGCAAAGTCTACGGTTATCACCGGCTGCTTTCCCGGCGTTTCCCCTACGCCGTTTACTACACCTTTGAAGACGACCTGGCGGTTGTCTGGAGGGTTCTGGACCTGCGCCGCCGGCCCGGAAAGCTCCGCCGGGATCTCAAGGGCAGATAACCCGGCAAAAAATTTTCCACAGCAGAGAACGCAAAGGCCGCAAAGAGAAATTTCAAATTTATTTATCCGAGAGGAATTACGATTCGGCGCTGCTGTGAGTTTCTGTACGGGATTTGGATTATCAAACTGAAACTCTAATTCCCCTTTGCGCCCCTTTGCGTTCTCTGCGACTTTGCGGTGAAATAGTTTTCTCTGTGTTCTTTGCGGTTCATTGTTGAAGAGGGTTGATTGTGAATGCCGCCATCGTGATCGTCTCCTGGAACGGGCGGGGGGACCTCCTGGAGTGCCTGGCTTCCCTGGAGAAACTGGAACCGCCCCGGCCCCGGATCATCGTGGTCGACAACGGCTCAACCGACGGCACCGGGGAGGCGGTCCGGGAGCGATACCCCGAAGCCGAACTGGTCACCCTCCCGGAGAACCTCGGCTTTGCCGGCGGGAACAACCGGGGGATCGAGCGGGCGCTGGAAGGGGGGGCGGAATTCGTCTGCCTGCTCAACAACGACACCGTGGCCGACCCCGGTTTTCTCCGGGAGTTGCTCCGGGCGGCCGGGAAACATCCCCGGTCCGGGATCCTCGGCTCCCGGGTCCTCTACCGGTCGCGGCCGGAGACGGTCTGGAGCCAGGGGATCTCGGTGGGACGGCTTACGGGGCGGGTCCGCGCCCCCCACCATAACCGGCCCGTGACGTCGGTCCCCAACCACCCGGAGAGGGTGGACGGGGTCAGCGGGGCGGCGATGCTCCTGCGGACGGAGACCCTCCGGGAGACCGGCCTCTTCGACGAGGATTTTTATCTCTGCTTCGAGGACCTCGACCTCTGTCTCCGGGCCCGGGAGAAGGGGTGGGAGGTGATGACCGTTCCCTCCTCCCTGGTCTATCACTCGGTCAGCAGTTCGATGGGCGGCGAGTACTCCTCCCGGTCCGTCTATTACGCCACCCGCAACCACTTCCTCCTCTTCCGCAACCGTCTCCCGCTGCCTCTCTTCCTCGGGGGATTCCGCGGCCTTTTGATCGCCATCTACACCCTGCTCTTCGCCCTCTTAACCGCCGGCTTCCGGCCCCGCCCCTGGGCCCGGGGACTGCTCGATTTCCGGCGGGGACGTTGGGGAAAACTGCCGGAATAAATTGCTCTTGACTGAGGGCGGGCGGGGTGAGATATATGCCCCGTCAGGGTTGTCGATCCGGATCAGTCCGACCCGTCCGATGCTTTCCCCGGTAAACGGGAGAGCACCCCCGATCAACCATTTCCAGCAAGGAGAAGGCAGAGATGACCGCCAGGAAGAATACCTCCGCCCGGAGCCGGCCGGAACCGAAATCGCCCCCGCCCCGGGGCAGGGCCGGGCTCGACCGGCGCGAGATTCAGCAACGGATCCGGATGGCGGCTTATTTCAAGTACCTGGAACGGGGCCGCCGGCCCGGCGGCCACCTCGAGGACTGGAAGGAAGCGGAGCGGGAGATCAACTCCCGGCTGTAACGGGTAACGGGGAATGGGGAACCGGGGGCAAAAGACCGGGCCGCGGCGACGGAAGAGGCGGACCCTGAAAAAGGCCTGGGAGCGGCCGCTACCGGCGATCAAACGTTCCGCCCTCTCCCTCCCCGAAGAACCCGATTTTATCTTCCGCTTCGCGGTTTACGGCGACAACCAGCGGGGGATCCCGGTCCACCGCCGGATCGCCAAGGATATCCTGATCTCGGGGGCGGAGGTCGTCCTCCACGTCGGCGACTACGTCCAGGACGGGAAGAAATCCGAGCAGTGGGACGAGCAGTTCCGCCTCCCGGCCCGCCGGCTGCTGGAACAGACCCTCTTTCTCGGGGTCCAGGGGAACCACGACAAGGACAGCCCCCGCTACTACGAGATCCTCCAGCCCCCCGGGGGGAAACCCCGGTTCAAGTCAACCCGGGACCCGGTGGCTTTCTTCGGACTTGACAGCAACCGCCGCCTGGCCCAACAGGCCCGTTGGCTGGACCGGAAACTGGCCGATACCGGGGCGACCTGGAAGGTGGTCTTCTTCCACGAGGCCCCCTACGCCTCCTCCTGGCCCTGGCCGGGCGGGGCGCTCAAGACCCGGAAGCACTTGCTCCCGGTGCTGGAGAAGCACCGGGTCGACCTGGTCTTCGCCGGCCACATCCACAATTACGAGCGCTTCCACAAGGAGGGGATCCCCTACATCATCACCGGCGGGGGCGGCGACACCCCGGCCAAGCCGGAGCAACTGAAGAACCCCTACCTGGTCTGGTCGGCGAAGAAACACCACTTCATCACCGCCGACGTCTATCCCGACCGGATCGAGGTCCTGGCCCGGGACCTGGCCGGGGTCCCCTTCGACGGGGTGATCGTGGAGAAGGGCGGCCCCCGGGAGATCGAGCTGAAGCCCCGCCGCCGTTACAACGGTCCCCGGCCCAGGCAATATCCCAACCGGCTGGGAAAGAGATAGAACCGCGGCGGATTGTTCCCCACCCGTAGACGTAAGCGTTCGCGTGTACTTGGACAACAGCGGTATGAACTGAATTGTCTACGGTTTCAAACGGCGGAGGAACTCCCTGACCTCCCCCACGCCGGAGAGGCGGTAGCGGGCCAGGGTCTTGCTTCCGGGGGAACCGACCTTGATCGTGATCTCCTCTTTCCCCAGGGCCCGAAAGGCGTCCTCGTCGGTCCGGTCGTCGCCGGCATAGACGGCGAGGAGGCCTTCAGGATTCCGCCGGGCCTCCGTCCGCCGGAGGAGGTTGACGGCGTTTCCCTTGTTCCAGGGTGTGGGGGGCCGAATCTCGATCACCATCTTCCCCTCGCCGACCCGGACCGCCCGCCGGGAGCGGGCCGGGGCGATCAGCCGGAAGACCGCCCGGCGGACCGGCTCCCGGTCCGGGGGCCGGACCCGGCGGTAGTGGACGGAGAGGGTCAGGCCCTTGTCCTCGACCTGGGCCCCGGGGAAAGCGGCCAGTTCCCGGTCAAGTTTCCTTACCGCCGCCCGCAGCACCGGGCGGGCCCGGCGGGCCGAAGGGTTGAGGTAGTCGACGGCGGGCCCCCGGATCTCCAGGCCGTGATTCCCGGCATAGATCGCGTCTTCCAGCCCGACCCGTTCCCGGACGTCTTCCAGGCCCCGGCCGCTGATGACGGCCAGGGTGATTTTCTCCGAGGCCGAAAGCCGGCGGAGCAGCTCCCGGGTGGAACCGGCCAGGCGGGCGGCGGCCGGGTCGCGGACGATCGGGGAGAGGGTGCCGTCGTAATCGAGGCAGAGTAAAATCCGCCCGGCCCCGGCCAGGAGCCGGGCGACCCGGTCCCAGACTGCGAAGAGATGGGTCACCGGGAATTCCCGATCTCTTCCGCGGTCTTCAGGAAGTTGGAGACCCAGCGGAAGACGTCGTAACGACGGACCTGACCCCGCAGGTGCCGCATCCGCCGCTTTCTCTCCTCGCCTTCCATCGTATAGGCCCGGTAAATCGCCTCGGCCGTTCCCTCGGTGTCGTAGGGGTTGGTCAGGACCGCCCCCTTCTTCAGCTGGTTGGCGGCGCCGGCGAATTCACTCAGAACCAGGACCCCCCGGTCATCGATGCAGCTGGCGCAGTACTCCTTGGCCACCAGGTTCATCCCGTCGTTGAGCGGGGTGATCAGGGCGATCTCGCAGGAGCGGTAGTGGGCGACCAGCTCGACCGGGTTCAGGGTGCCGAAGATGTAGTGAATCGGAACCCAGCCGAGAACCGTGAAGTCGCCGTTGATCCTCCCCACCAGCTCGTCGAGTTCGCGCTTCATCTCCTGGTATTCCGGGACCCCCATCCGGCTGGGGACGACGATCTGAATCAGGGAAATTCTGGTGTGCAGCTCGGGGTGCTTCTCCAGGAAGACTTCAAACGCCTCCAGTCGCTGGGGAATCCCCTTGGTGTAATCGAGCCGGTCGATCCCCAGGACCAGCTTGTGCTCGGGAAACTTCTCGTGGAGAAACCAGGCCCCCTCGGCGGCCTGATGGGAACGGGCCAGGTCGCGGTAGCGGTTGAAGTCAATCCCGATCGGGAAGGCGCCTCCGATGGTGGTCCGGTCCCGGAAGGTGACCAGGGAGTTGGGGGTCCGGTAGCCGACCGAGGCCTCAGGGACCAGAGCCCGGACGCACTGGACGAAATTGCGCAGGTCCTTGCGGGTCTGGAAGCCGACCAGGTCGTAGGCCAGCAGGCCTTTGAGGATCTCCTCCCGCCAGGGCAGGCGGGTGAAGATGTCGGGGGAGGGGAAGGGGATGTGGAGGAAGAAGCCGAGCCGGGCGGACGGCCTCCGCTCCCGGACCGCCCGGCCGGCCAGGAGCAGCTGGTAATCCTGGACCCAGACAAAATCATCTTCCGAGGTCGTCTCCAGGATCCTGCCGGCGAATTTCCGGTTGACCGCGCGGTAAGTATCGTAATTATCCCGGTCAAAGACCGTCCGTCCGAGCAGGCCGTGGAAGAGGGGCCAGAAAGTCTCGTTGGAACAGCCGTAGTAGTAGCCCTCGACCTCTTCCGGGGAGAGGGCGACGGGCTCGATCTCGTAGCCGATCTCCGCCCGGGCCGAGCGGAAGATCTCTTCGTAGGGGGCCTCCTCGTCCGACCCCGGCCAGCCGATCCAGAGCCCCCCCTGTTCCTTGAGGACCGGGCCGAGGGCGGTGACCAGCCCGCCCGACCCGGGTTGGAGTTTCCACTCTTCGCCTTCCTGTTCCACGACCACGGGGAGACGGTTCGAGACAATAATCAGGCGGCGGCTCATATTTGTATCTCTGGTTGGTTTAAACATTAATCAATCAGTCGGTAGTTTAGCACAAGGCTGATCTCAGCTTCAAGGTAAGATCAAACCGGATCAGGCGGTCCGGTTCAGGGGGAGACGATCATTATCCATCTCCCGGGCGCCTGGTGGAAGGAAAGCCGTCTCCCCTCTCGCTCGTACCTATCGATCAGCATCCGGCTGGCGGCGCGGTGGGATCTTCTTGCCTCAAAGACATAGGCCTTCCGCTCACTTGCCTCCACCACCCGGGTGTAAGGAGGATAACGATCCGGCGAAAGAATGGGAGCGGCGATGATCCTCTCTTCACTGAAAAAGGTAATCGGATAGGCAATCCAGTAATCCGCGTAAACCCGGTCAACTTGCTCTTCGTCGAGGATCCGGATGATAGCCTCCGGAATGGAATCTCTTTGCCGGCCGGCGGCCAGATCCCGGTAAATATCATAGATCGGCAATAAGGGAATAATGTGAGAAATCATTATAACCGTGCCGACGATCAGCCCGGCCGGACGGCTGATGCGTATCAGCTTGATCACACCGAAGGCGTAGAGGTACGGCATCCAGCTTACTACCGGTATCAGGTAGCGGAAAGATGTCCGACCCAGGACGGTTCCGCTCAATCCGAGGATGGCCAGGCTTCCCAGCAGAGAGGTGAGGAAAAAAGCTTCCAGCCGGCGAGTCCGGGAGATCAAACCGGAAAACAGACGTGGCATAACCATCGCCACAGCGCCGGCGAGAGTGGTGGACATAAGGGACGCCCGGATAACTCCATTCAGTCTCACGACCGGTGATGTTCCGGCAAAACACCATCTTAGAGACGTGATATATGGTATCAACTGGGAAAAAATAATCCGGAAGGTATTGACTAAATCGCCCGGACCGGTGGCAGTGCCAAGAGTCCGGACGGCCGCGCCTTCACTTCCCGGAACAAAACTGGAGAGACTGTCGGCCGCGGTAATGAAGAAAAGCGGAATAAGAACAAGCGCGGCGGCGGTAACTACCGGGGGATCAGTCAGGAGCCGGATAATGGTTGAATAAAATCTCCGGAAGAAAGTTCTCCAGCCCCATCTCCAGGATTGAATCAGGGCGAGAAATACCCCGGCGGAGAGGATGGCCCGGCCCAGATCGCGAACTCCGTGGTGGGAAGAGATCCTTACTCCGGCCACGACGATTACCAAAGAACCCCGGAGCAGGGCGACCAGGGAAAAAACAATCCAGAGGACCCAGACCCCGAACATCAGACCGGAAATACACTTTACCGGCCAGCCCTGGCGCCCCAGCCAGGCTCCGACGTTCCCGGTTTGAACAATAGCCCCCCGGATAAGATCTCGGAGAGTCCGGTCCTTACAGATAAAATAAATCACAACCATAAGCACCGGCAGGTAGTAATACCCCACCAGGGCATAATGCCAGAAAGATACCGCCGCCACCGCTCCGGAAATAATCGCCCACTTCCACCCGCGCCGGTCCCCCGCCAGATAGGTATCCATAGTCCGGAAAAATACAATATAGCCCAGGGTCCCCCAGAAGAGAACGGCGGTGAAACCTCCCCGGGCCTTGGTCGCCCAGAGGTTGACGACCGGTGAAAAGATCACGGTATAAGCTATTGTCAGCAGGGCGTGGGAACGATCTTTATAAGCGGAGATCAGTTTGAACTGGAGCAGGAGGAAGAGCAGGTAAAAGGTAAACGGGGCCAGTCTCAGGGACGAAGGAGAAGGTCCGAACAGAAAAAAAAATCCGGCGGCCAGAATGGCCTCCAGGCTTCCCATATAGCCCTGACCGTAATAATACACCGGTACCCGCCCCCGGGTAATATGAAGGGCCATCAAGCCGACCACCGCTTCATCGCCATCAAAGTCAATCCGGGATTCCAGGATATAGGGCAGGGAGAACAGAACCGCCAGGAGGAGCAAGAGATATGGTGCCGCCGAAAATTTTTTCATCATCGCTGATCCGGTCACGATGAGCTATCTTCAGGTGATGGATGAACTCCGGTCATTTTCCCCGGAAAATTGAATTCATTGTCCGATACCCGTCCCGGTTCGTCTACGCTTAATTCCTCCTGTAATTCCTCCCTCTGCCCAAACCGATTCTGCGAAAAAGCCGCCCGAACCCGCGCCGCGCGGCGGGTTGATAGTTATCGGGTTGAAAAGAAACAGGGGGAGGGGCCGGCGCAAGCCGGTCCCTCCCCCGTAAGACCCCCGAATCTCCCTGGTCCGAAAAAAGCAGCTCTTAATTATTGCCGATCCAACTCTCAACTGTATCTTCCCCGGAAGTATTTCCGGGGAAGATATTGATCAGCGCAGGAACTTGGAGACGAAGGGCGAGGTCTCCCCCCGGCGCATAAAGTGCCCGGAAGGCCCTTCCCCGAGGAACTCCGAGAACCAGGACTCGTGCTCGATCTCCTCGTTGAGGATGGCCAGCGCGAGGTCGTAGGTCCGGTGGTCCTTGCCGGCGGTGAGGTGGCAGATCTCGGTGTAGCCGGCCACCGCGCAGCGTTCCGCCCCGACCAGGACCTTGAGGATCTCCATCGCGTCGTTGGGGTCCCCGGGCAGGTTGGCCGGGGGACAGGCGGAGAGGTCGTGGAACTCCTTCATACAGTTCGGCAGGCTCCCGCCCAGTTCGTAGATCCGGGGCATCAGGGCCTCGAAGTGGTTGCGGTCCTCGATCCGCGCCACTTCCGCGATCTCTTTGATCCCCTCGCCGTCCAACCCGATCAGGTTGGCCC